>USPP01000319.1 GCA_900556615.1 uncultured Eubacteriales bacterium | reverse complement strand
GGCAGCCGCACGTTAGTGCGACAGCCCCTTAGACTGAAGAAAAAGTATTTTGCGGGCTTTACAAGCCCACTGAACAGCGTATGGGAATCCCCAAAACCCTTTTTCATGGGCTGTCGATTTGCGACAGCCCGGACATAAAACAGTCGGGAATCCATGCTTTTGACATGATCATGTCGGTATTGCCTTAACCGTATATGAGCTTTCGGAGGTACTCTGTGTTTTTGTCAAAATCAATCGCAATAACGGACGCTCCTCCCGGAGTCGTTGCATAATTCCACGCGTCTCCGTTTTTCCCGCAGGGAATACGGTCTGACAGGATGGTCAGATTATTTCCCAGCGATACGACGCTCTTTGCAAGCTCAAGCATCTCGTTGAGCTTTATGTTGGTCTTTACCAGCTTAAAGCCCTCGCGGACCAGATTATATATCTCTGTGACGTTCTTTCTTTCCATAACCTGACTGTACAGCGCCATGATGGTCTTTCTTTGTCTCTCCGTGCGTTTGAAATCGGAGTCGATTTTACGGATACGCATATAAGCGAGCGCCGCTGAGCCGTCGAGATGATAGGTTCCATCGGAATTTTTTGTAAGCGTATGGGTTTCGTAATTGGTCAGATAATCAAGCTCCTTTTCGGTAAGCGCGATATCCACCCCTCCGCAGGTATTTACAAAGCTTTCCGTGCCGGAAAGATTTACGATAACGAATTTTTGTATATCAAGGTCAAAAAGATCGTTTATGGTATTGATACAGAGCGAAACCCCACCGTATGCATATGCCGTGTTCAGACGGTTCCAGCCATGTCCTTCAATCGGCACATAGGTGTCGCGCAGAAGCGATATGAGCTTTATCTCTCCGGTTTTCTTGTTAAACGACGCCACAATCATGGAATCGGTACGTCCGCGATCTGAGGCGACATTTCTTGAATCTGTTCCGAGAACGAGGATATTCTCTATATCGGGATCTTTTTGTTTAACATAGTATATTCCGTTTTCGATTATTTCATGCTGTCCACCGGTATCGGGAGGTTCGGTAGCATCGTCAGAGACCGGCGGCTCGGTATCGGGTGGATCCTCCACCGAATCCTCTGAATCGGTTGGCTCCACGTCGGTGCCTGTTCCGATAATAAGTCCGCTGGGGGGATCGGGACGGGAATACTCGTCATCGCGTGTGATGATGCCGATATGGGTATAGCTGTCCATATAAGACTGATACAGCGGAAGTACAACGGCAGCCGCCGCGCATATGAGAAGAAGCAAAACAATCAGAATGGAAAGAAACCAGATCTTGATTTTTTTTCCTCTTTTTTCATTTTCGGAATGATCGGGAGTTTCTTGCTTTTCTTTGGATTCATCCATATTGATTTAAAATCCTTTTTTACAATTATTAATATAGAACCGTATAGCGGAGTCTCAATAGTAAGCTTTTGAAACAAAAGTGTGTTAAGACAATACCGTACTATTTCGGCGGCAGCGATGTGCAGTCCTGTTTTTCGTCAAACGATACAAAATGTTCAGGCAGGATCGGCTTTCTGCCGACGAAATTGGTGAAGTATGACGGAAAAGGGACAAGCAGGTATGCCGTCAAGGCGCAAGCCGCGAACCCAACGGTGCTACTCCAATATAATATCACTGTGCGGATATAAAATCAAGTGCTGTATGAAACTTTACTGTTTATAAACTATGAATAAAATGTTCATTGTGTTTGGTTTTTACAGCACAATACTCCGTGTTAGGCGATTGTAAAAGTCAACGATTTATAATAAAATTTATGGGTATCTATCTCTAAGGCAATACCGCCGGGGGCACGGCTGTCGTCTTTATTGCGCATTTGCCTGCATCTTTTCCGTCATACTGCACCAATTTCGTGGCAGAGGAGCCGATCTTATCTCCTCAATTGGTATCGTCTGAGGCAAAATCCGGCGGCGCAGCTGCACAACAATCATTGTGCAGTATTGCCTTAAGACGAGCAAAGCGAATTCAAGCGCCGGGAGGAATGGCAAAATCCCCGATTTTTGACGGCGGCGATAAGCGCGCTTTCGGGTTGCAAAACGCAGCTTTGCAATTGGCTATCATACTCCATATGGAAAGGAAAAAATATGAAATCTGTTGTTCTTGACGGCTTCGCCGTAAATCCCGGAGATTTAAGCTGGGATTTTCTCTCCGAGTTCGGAGAATATAAGGTCTACGATAAAACAGAAGCCTGCGATACGGCTGACAGAATCGGAGACGCCGAGATTGTTCTTACAAACAGAACGTTAATAACGAAGGAACTGCTTGACAAATGCCGAAAAATAAAATTTGTTACCGCGCTTGGAACCGGATATGATATGATAGACGTCTCCGTCTGTCGAAGCCGCGGCGTCGAGGTTTGTAACGTTCCGGGCTATTCGACCGATTCGGTAGCGCAGTTCGCTTTCACTCTGCTGCTCCGTCTTGTCACAGATCTTGACGGATACTGCGGAATTGTCCGCGCAGGCAAGTGGACCGGTATGCCGGGGGTAGCATATCAGAACATCAAATATTCGGAGCTTGCGGGGAAAACCGTTGGAATATACGGCTGCGGCGCTATCGGTTCCCGATTCGGGACGATGTGCCGCGCTTTCGGAATGAGAGTGC
>USPP01000318.1 GCA_900556615.1 uncultured Eubacteriales bacterium | reverse complement strand
TTCTTTCTTCATAGAAAGAAAGTGGAAAGACGTTCTCTTTCTCTTTCAAGAGTAATCTAAATTATTATTTACCTCCTGAAACGTTAACCGAATTACGGCACAGTAATATTTTAAAGAACAGGATAATATAAAATGAATGAACACATAACAAACAAAATGGCATCCGTTTCGGTAAAAAAGCTTATGCTTTCGATGGGAATCCCCATGGTGATATCACTTATGCTTCAGGCTCTGTACAACATCGTTGACAGTCTATTCATAGCCAACATCCAGGAAAATGCCGAAGCGGCACTTAATGCGCTTACCCTTGCCTTTCCTCTTCAGATTCTTATGGTTGCGACCGCCATCGGAACAGGCGTTGGAGCAAACGCTCTGCTTTCAAGAAGTCTCGGACAGGGAGACCGAGATAAGGCAAGCCTCACAGCGGGGAATGCGGTTTTTCTCGGCATACTGATTTCTGTTATCTTCGCTATATTCGGCGTTTTCGGAACAGAGCTTTACGCCGGATCTCAGACAAGCGATCCTCTCGTTTGTTCAATGGCATCGGATTATCTTAGGATTTGCTGTATTTTCTCATTTGGGAACGTGTTGTTTGCCATATTTGAAAAACTTCTCCAGGCAGGAGCTCACCCGATATGCTCTACCATATCGCTTATATCGGGTGCTGCCGCAAATATAATCCTTGACCCGATTATGATATACGGACTTTGGGGCTGTGATGAAATGGGTATAAAAGGAGCGGCATGGGCGACGGTTATCGGTCAGATTGTCTCTTTTGCCGTTGCATGTCTCCTGCATTTATGCTTCAATTCCGAGCTATCAAAAAACATAAAAAATATGAAGCCTTCCTTCCGTATTATCAGTGAGATCTATAAAATAGGCGTTCCGGCGATCATATCCCAGGCGCTGATTTCGGTAATGACTTACGGTTTGAATATTATTCTCGGAGCACTGTCCGACGTCATGGTAACCGTCTACGGTCTTTTCTATAAAATTCAGCAATTTGTTCTTTTCGCCGCCTTTGGCTTCCGCGACGCAATAACCCCCATCGTTTCTTTTAATTACGGTAAAAAAGATTCTGCAAGAGTGGAGGAAGGAATCCGCTGCGGACTTCTGTATACCATTCTGCTCATGGCAATAGGAACGACTGCGGCAGAGATGTTTGCAAATCCGATTTCAACTCTGTTCTCTCTTTCGGGAGAGGCGAACTCTTTGTTTACGGGAGCAGTTCGGATTATATCCGTCAGCTTTGTTTTTGCTGGTGCGAATATTGCCTTCCAAGGCATCTTTCAGGCGCTGAACCGCGGAGCCGAATCGCTTGTCATTTCATTCCTTCGTCAGCTTGTCCTGATTTTCCCGATTGTAATCCTCTTCGTGTCAATATCCAAAGTAAACCCGGAAATGAAATGGATCGTGTGGACCGCATTTCCGATAACGGAGCTTCTTTCCCTCTCGGTTACCATGCTTATGTTTCGACGGGTACAAAGAAAAATCAGATAGCGCCGGATGGATAAATCCTTTTGTATTCCCGACGTATGCGTTACTTGACAACAGGGAACTGAAATGATATAATAATAAAAATTATTTTACGTCCTAAACAGGATTGAAATGCCTCTCTGGAGCCGACGGAAAAAGAAAGGATTTTGTATGAATAAAATAACGTTCAAAATTTTGGCGGTTATACTGGCATTGTCTCTGACAGGTATCTTTTCCGGCTGTGCAGAGAAAAACAGCGATAAGCTCCCGGCGGTTGTGACTAAGGGAATCCCCGAGGAGAATGTAAAATCTTCGGTTGTTTCAAACGGATTCACAATTGATATTCATATTACATATGCTGAAATAAAGAGCTACAGCGGAAAGGAAACGGCTGTAACCATTCCGGAATCTGCTGCCGGCGTTCCCGTTAAGCTTATCGGAGAGGAAGCCTTTAAAAATAACACCAAGCTCGAAAAAATCGTCCTACCCTCATCGCTGATATCAATAGACAGATATGCCTTTGAGGGCTGTTCGGCGCTCAGCGAAGTGTCGTTCAACGAAGGGCTTGAGACAATAGCCGATTATGCCTTCAGAAATTCCGGTCTTACTGTTCTTAAGCTCCCTGATTCGGTATCGGGAATCGGGAAATACAGCTTCTACAACACTAAAATCACATCGCTCAAAATACCTGCCAATGTTTCTAAAATGGGAAAGTATGCCTTTTACGGCTGCACCGAGCTCTCATCAATAGAGTTCTGCCCCCGTCTTTCCGAGATAGGAGAGCGCGTATTCTATAACTGCACCTCTCTGACCGAAATTATCGTTCCGAAGACCGTGCTGAAAATCGGTGATTATGCTTTCAGCTCCTGTACCGCTCTGACTAAAATCGTTATTCCCTCCGAAACCGTAACCATCGGGGAAGGGGTTTTCGTCGGCTGCAATAACCTGACCGTATACGCGCCTTCCGGCTCTGCTGCAGAAAAAAACGCCAATCGCAACAAATATAAATTTGAAGCCTGCGATTACGACGCCATGACAGGCGCCGGGAAAGGCTGATATGACCGATTTCAAAAAACCGGAGCTGCTCTGTCCTGCCGGCAATCCCGAAAAACTCCGTTCGGCACTTCTTTACGGTGCCGACGCGGTATATC
>USPP01000317.1 GCA_900556615.1 uncultured Eubacteriales bacterium | reverse complement strand
AAGTTTTCGATAACGGATGAAAACGGTTCTTCCGATAGAGACGGTTACGAGTATTTTATCCCCGCGGTTATCTACAAGGATACAACCTACATGAAGCGTGAAGGCTACACGACCTTGCTTGAGGATTTGACCAAAGGAGATCTTTTCTATGTAAAGGATACCTGCATCGGCTTGCCTCTTGCTATGGCAAGAAACGTAAAAAACGGTTATGTTCTTACGTTGCAGCATCTTAACCCTGAGCTTTCGGGCGGGTCGAACGCCTCCTATCAGGCGCTGACAATCAGCGAGTCGGAAAAATACGGTTCAATAGGCTATCATTTCACCGAAAGCGGACTTGCGCTTGATTATGTCTGTCCTGCTCATATCGGACCGGATAACTATGCAGGTGTCAGCGGCTGGATTACTGTCTACCATCCTGCCGGAAAGTCTGCGGTACAGACATATACTCTTGTCCTGCATCTTTCGAAAGAGGAAAGCTTCCAGTCCGCTATGGTAGACGCTTATAAGCGTGCTTACCGACTGGAAAATCCTCCCGTTACAGACAAATATGACATGAATACCGTGTTCGAACAGAATATAGAAATTTTTGACGGTTTGTTTATTGAATTCGGTACCGGTACAGCCAAAGCTCCGGGACTTCCTGCCGCAGCCAGCGTGGTGGATTTCGATATTTTATATCGGCCGTGGTTCTATTCGATGGGTTATGTTCACCGCGGACCTTCCTATGGCTATTATCTTTATCAGGCAGGTCTTGAGCGCGGGGACGCCGGTCTTACTGCGAAGGGTAAACAGATCCTTGACTTCTGGACGTCCGATACCATTATGAAATATGCCGTTCCGCCTACCGAATGGACTCCTCAGAATAATGCCTCCGGTGGATATATCAGCAGACGTTATTCCTATCTGCGTTCTCTCTCCGACGGGATGGATGCAATTGCTCAGGCGTATATGCTTGCAAAAGCCAACGGACAGGAGGTCAGGCAGTGGTATGACAGTCTGATTAAATTCGGTGAATTTTTGTTGGAAAATCAGAATCCCGACGGCTCTTATTACCGTATTTACAATATTAACGGTACCGTCCCGAACAATGCGGAAGCCACTTCAAAGCTCAATACCATCTTTATCGTCCGTTATCTTTGCTACATGTATGAGATAACCGATGACGCCCGCTATTACGATGCCGCTGTTAAAGCAGCAGATTTCAGCTATGAGAATATCTACCGGAATGTCTGTAAATTTGTTGGCGGTACTGATGACGGAAACAATCATGTTGACCGCGAATCAGCGTGTTATTCGGTATATGGCTTTAGCGCTGTTTATGATTTGACGGGAGATAAACGTTATGCCGACGCTTTGGAATATGCCCTTATTTCTGTGATGAGCTGGGTATATTGCTACGATTATGCGGTGCCGAATGCGGGGAATGCGGCTCAGAATGAGGTTAATCCGCTGAGGGACGGTGGAGTTATCGGTTTGTCTATCATTGGACTTTACGGAACCAATATCGATACCTTTCTTGCCTGTCAATATACCGAGATGTTCAAGCAATATATCCGTACCGATGATGATACTTATCTCATGTTTGCCGAAATGCTGCAGAATAATACAAAGCTGACAACGGATTACAGTGGTGAGCTCGATTATCTTTATAAGGGGTTCGCCTGTGAGGCTTCAAACTGCCACAATTTCCGGTATTATACCGCCGAGGAGGGCGTCTGGCTTCCCTGGATATCGGTTGCCATGATCGAACCTATTTCCGAAATGAAGAGTAAGATCGGGGTTTCAAGCATAAACGATGCGTTGTCCGCTTTCACGCGGGAACAGATTCTTGAAAAGATGGGACTCAGCATAATCGGATAATCTTAAGGCAATACCGTACAATGATTGTTGTGCAGTTGCGCCGCCGGATTTTTCGTCAGTCTAAAAAAATATAAGCGATAGCGGCTCCTATTGCGTTATTTTTTGTGACGAATGTCGGAAAACATTGCTATCAAGGGGGTAGTCGGTAATTGTGCGGTATTGCCTTAAGGGCACCTCTGAAACAGCCGGATTTTTATGGAATCGACTGCCGATATGATTTGTTTGGAAGAAAAGGAAATAAAAGGCGGTTATAAATTTTTGTGAAATTCGGGCAGAAATCCATGCGTATGGATACTTCTGAGCGTATACCGCGATAGGCAGGAATAGAATTTTTACGCTGTCATATACTGAAAGCGGCGATACGCAAAACAGCGGAAAGCCTTGGCTTTCGATGGATTTTACATTGTCCGTCACTATGAATGGGAAAGGGGATATTTTTGTGGCAAAGCGTATAACACTCGGCAGGGAGGCGTCGGCAGAGCTTATTGAAAAGAAATCGGTCTTTATCGGGTATGCCCGTCCGGTTGTTAGTGAACAGGAGGCGCTTGATTTTATTGCCAAAATAAAGAAAAAGCATTCCGACGCCCGTCATAACGTCTATGCCTATATGCTGAACGAGGGAAGTATCGCCAGATATTCCGACGACGGAGAACCGCAGGGAACGGCGGGGATTCCGGTTCTGGATATCATCAGGAAGGGCAGCTTTTCGGACGCGGTGATCGTCGTTACGAGATACTTCGGGGGTATTTTGCTTGGAGCGGGAGGACTT
>USPP01000316.1 GCA_900556615.1 uncultured Eubacteriales bacterium | reverse complement strand
AGAAGCGGAGCGCTTGGACGGAATTGCGGAAGCGGTCGGGTTTTCGTTCGGAATAATTAATGATTTAAACAACGAAGTGATAAATTACGACACAGCCGAACGCGGCATTGAATACGGAAAGGCAATCGGGAGCGAATTGCTTGAAAACATCCGAAGCCTGCGTTCCGCATTGAACGGCGTGCACGACGGCAGAGGCGTCATTGATGCGCTGGATGAGTACTATATGCAGCTCACCGCACTTGTAACAGCCTTCAATTCGGCAGAAACGCAAAATCGCGTTGAACTGAGCGGATTGCTGAAAAATTTGCAGATAGGCGCAATTGAAGCCTATATGAATATGCTTAATGCAGTTGCAGACATGTAAAAAAAGCATGAAACACTCCCCCCGCAGTCCGCTGCGGGGGGAGATTATTAATATCGGAATAATTGACAAAAGCGGTGACATGTTATGACACATCACATACAAAAAGGTAACAAAAAAGGGTATGAAAAAGGGAACCTATGCGATATAGTTATAATGCCAGAAATATAGGGACTGCGGACGCCGAATGAGGTTTCAGATTCCTTTTAAGCTGAGCTCGGAAACAAGCAAAAAAATTGAATGAGGGTTTGCACAGACAGAACGGTCTATGCAGACCGTCCGACAATTATATTACTTTTTAACATTACGAAGGTCTGAAAACGACTTTCGCGAACTCAAAAAAACGCTACCCTTCACTTGACAGCAACGCGGTTCAAGTATTTGTATGCCGAGTGTACCTAATCATTGACACCGGAACAAAATGTTTCGCAAGTTCCATTGACTTCATCACCATGATATGCTAAAATGAGTAATGTGTATGATTCAAAAAGCTGATGTACGGAGAATGAGCTATAATTAGCTGTGGTTAATGCGTATAAAAAAAAGATCTTCGCTGCAATTAGCAAAGACTTGAACATAAACACAGAAACTATGGCACAACTGCGCCGCAGTGAAGAGGTTGCCCGATCAGTACTGCTTTGTGTATGTGAGTATTAGGATTGCAATATCGGAGATATATGCGAAGCGGTATGAGCGGAATCTGTACAGGGATTTGAACTGATGAACAGAAGTTGGAAGGATAGATAGGATGAAAAAGCAATTCTGCTCTTATTGTGGGACTAAGTTGGATGAGGGAGCACGATTCTGTAAAAATTGTGGAGAACCTGTTGCGCAAACACAGAGAATTGTAAATGGAGTTTTTTTCCAAGAGGCTCCAGAGACAAAAACGCAACCGCCTAAAAATGAGCAAGTTAAAGAAGATCTTCGTGCAAAAACACAAACCGTATATGATGGGAAATTACATAAATGCCCCAATTGTGGTGAGTTATTAAAATCCTTCACAACTGTCTGTCCAATTTGCGGCTATGAGGTTCGTAGCGTTACCACAAACAGTCCTGTCGAAGCGCTTGCAAAGAAAGTAGAAATGGCCTCTTCCTTGGACGATAAAATTGAGCTAATTACCAACTTCTATATTCCTAACACTAAAGAGGACATTTACGATTTCTTTATTTTGGCTGTTTCAAATTTGGAAGATAAGTGGTATGACACGGATGATGCGTGGAGAGCTAAGCTGGAACAGGCTTATCATAAAGCAAAGCTTTCCTTCGGAAACACTCCCGAATTTGAATATTTGGAAAAACTATACACTCGCACTCGCAAGGAAGTAAACAAAAGAGAACGAGGAATTGCTGCGCTTTTTAGAAGAAACAAAACCGTATTTATCGGCAGTGTGATGGCAATAGCTGGTATTATAATGTTGGCTATTGGCATAATTATGATGATTAACGAGGTTAAAGTCGGAGCTTTGCTTCTTTTGATGTCTATGTTGTGTTTTGGCCTTATCCCAAATATTTCTCTATTTACTGAGGATGATAGAAAGGATAAAAAGAAAAAAACTCAGCAGGAAAGCAATAGCCTCATACGAACTATCGGAAAAGACTACAATGAGTTCTACCATGAAAACCATGATGATATGGTTGAGTATTTGAGAACTCGTGGCTTTAGAAATATTGTTACGAAGCCTGTAAAGAAAGGTCTTCTTGACACAGAAGGAGATGTTGAGGGAATCAGCGTTGCTGGAAATACCAAGTTTGACGGAGACGATGAGTTCGATATTGATTCTACAATAATTATTCGATACTATTCGAGAAAACGATAAGGAGGGTAAATCATGGCTTTATTTGGCAGAACTAAAAGAACAGGCGGTTTCATGGATCAAATTCGCTGCGATGAACCGTCATATCTGATTTGGAAATGGCATCCTTCCGGGGTTCAGCTCGGAAGGGGCAACCGCGAAGATTCAATTCGTTGGGGCTCGTCTTTGCGGGTTAAAGACGGTGAGGTCGCCGTGTTTGTTTACAAACAAAAAAACGGTGTTATGCAGGATTTTATCGAAGGTCCGTTTGATCAGATGATCGAGACGGCGAACTTTCCCGTGCTTGCAAGAATTGTGGGTCTTGCGTATGAAGGCGGAACGCCTTTTCAGGCGGAGATTTACTTTATCAATCTTGCACGAATTGTTCAAATAAAGTTTGCAGTGCCTTTTTTTGATGTGTTCGACCCGCGTTTTTCGGATTTCGGCGTTCCCGTTGCCGCAAGAGGCACCGGAAGCTTCGGCATTG
>USPP01000315.1 GCA_900556615.1 uncultured Eubacteriales bacterium | reverse complement strand
GGCCGGGAATGGCGCCCGCCAGCAATCCGACGACACCGCCGATCAAAATAAAGAGAAGCACCTGAGGGTCGGCAAGCTCCTGAAGGCCAAGCAGTAAGTTTTCCATTTCACGTGCCTCCTCAGAGTGATTTCAGCAGCTTGAACAGCTTGCCCTTCGGCAGGCGAAGCCCAAGCGACAGGTCAAAGATCAGATAGAATGCCAATGTGATGCAGACGGCGGTGATCAGTGCCGTTTTCCACTTTCCCTTGCTCAGGTAATAGACAAGGAAGAAGCTCAGCAGGAAGTTGCACAGGTGCAGGCCAAGCGTTTTGAGCAGCAGCGCGTAGCACAGCAGGGAAGCGATGATGACAAAGATGGGGGAATTCGCCTTGAACCAGTCGCCGAGGGTTTTCTTTTCCGCGGCCGTCTGGTCCGCCTTCGCTTCCGCGGAGGCGTTCCGGACCCGTTCGACCGCAATAAAAAGAACACACAGAAGTGCACCTGCCATCAGAATATATGGCCAAAGAACGGCCTTGAGGCCATAGCCTTTCACAGAGAAGAAGTAGTAGGCAATGCAGAGCACGATGACGGTTAAAAAGCTGACCTCACCCCATGGCAGTTTCTTTTTCATGGGATTCTCCTTTCACAAGGTAAGCGATTGCTCAGCCGTTTGCCGGATCGAGCAGATAGGCGTAGTCCTCGAGCGTCTTCATAAAGCCGGTGGCGTTGGCGGCCGTTTCATCGGGGCCGAAGTAATCGATGAAGCGATCCTGGTTGGCGTTCTTCAGGTTCGTCGCAGCGTCGTCGGACTGGATCGCCTGCGCATAGGTATCGACCGGCGTGCCGGAAATCGTGATAAGAGACCACGGCACAAAGGAGGAGTCGCCGTGCTCTCCGAGAACGCAGCCGTGAACATTCTGCATATTGATTGAGAAAATTTCCGCAAGACGCGAACGGAGTCTCGCCGTGTCAAGAATGGTACCGGAACCGATGATTTGATTCTCCGGTATTCCGGAGTGTTTGCAGAAAACATAAGTAAGAATATCGACCGGATTACTTACGATAATATACACCGCGTTGGGGGCAACCGCTGTAATCTGGGGAATAATGCTCTTCGTTATATTGACATTGGTCTGAGCAAGGTCAAGACGGGACTGTCCGGGACGTCTGGCAATACCGGAGGTAAGAATCACAATATCCGAATTTCTGGCGTCCTCGTAATCACCGGCATAAAT
This sequence comes from uncultured Eubacteriales bacterium, assembly GCA_900556615.1. Classification (GTDB taxonomy): domain Bacteria; phylum Bacillota; class Clostridia; order Oscillospirales; family CAG-272; genus Colimorpha_A. The sequence continues at coordinate 1,436 of USPP01000315.1, read as the reverse complement.
ATTGATAGGAGCTATATAGGGAGCGCCCTGACGGATATCCATCGTCTCTCCCAACGCCTTTTTTTCATTTATGTCGATCATTACGATTTCAGAAGCATTTCCGCTGACTGCAAGCGTGTATGCAATTGTCGCGCCGACATTTCCCGCACCGATTATGGCAACTTTTCTTCCCATTTCAATGAGTTCCTTTCCCGGCGAACTTCCTTTATTCTCAAAATCTTCGCCTTTTACATTATTATTATATCAAAGGAATTGGCAAAATGGAAATGTAAATAACGCATATCGATATATTTTTATCGATTTAAGCAATCTTAAAATAAATATGTTTCAATTCCATTATATTCACAAAAAAGCGGGTAAAAAACCCGCTTTTTTAAAAAAAATGTTTATTTAATTCAAAATTCAGACCGTATTAAAGCAACATAACATTCCAAAAATGAATATCAATAATTCCAATCGGGAATATCAAAAAGAGGTTTGTCTGCGAAATCACCAAAAGGGTGCTCATTCCTTATAGCATTTTGCCACAAAAACGAGACGTATTTCTTGTCGCACATCATTCAATACGACAGAAAAAGACTTTTATCTGCTTACCGGTTATCTTTCTCCTCTGAAAGAAACACTGTTTTTAACCTCGTAGAGCTTATCCAAAAATTTTCTGTCAAGATAACTGAGACGGCTTCCGTCCCGGTAGATAAGCACATCCTTATATTTATGAGCGGGAGCGTCGCATTTTCTCTGTACAAGAGAATACCTTTTGAGAATATCCTCCGGAGTAGGAGATACCCACATGAAAGCGCCCGACATCATGGAGAGAATGGAGTACTGATTGGTTCCCTCATAGAGATTGATAACCTTTTTCCCGGAAAGACTGAGAGACATATTCTCACTTTGCGCAACATTAATATAAGGAACGCTGCAGTCCCCGTGTGTGATCTCGGTATACGGTGCGAAATCGGAGAGAGACAGGATCTCCCTTTTCGCCAGCGGATGTGATTCCGACATGGCAGCAAGACTTTCAAATTCCCATATTGTCTCCGACAACAGTCCCTTCTCGCGCAGATAATCGCAAAAATAGTTTTCGTACTGCGTCTGATAGCGGATAACTCCGATATTGAAAATCCCGTCCGAAACCATATTCATGCCGTCAATCGAGGTTGTTTCCCCAAGATTCACGTCTATCGGCTTTGAAACGTCGAGAGACGATACAAAGCTCATCGCGGCAAACGAAACATAGCTCCCTCGCGGCACGCAGACATTAAAGGTCTGCATATCGGGAATATCGTTCTTGCAGACGGTCTGCATCTCCTCTATCTGAGAAAGGATATTTTTTGCATATTTCAAAAAAGCCTTTCCTTTTGCAGTCGGGACAACGCCGCGAGAGGTTCTTTTAAAGATTACGATACCCAGATTATCCTCAAGCTCCTTTATCGATT
>USPP01000314.1 GCA_900556615.1 uncultured Eubacteriales bacterium | reverse complement strand
GACAGCTTCTCGGTAAGCGTTCCCGCAACTCCCGTATTGATGATAAGGTCAGGGGCATATTCCAGTATCATGGTCTGCGCGCAAACGGCGGCAAACACCTTCCCGATTCCGCATACGGCAGTAACGCAGTTTATTCCGTAAAGCTTTCCCGTACAAAAACGTATGCCGCTTATTTCCCTCTCGGTTATATCCGTCATAGCGGAAATGATATCCTCCGCCTCCATTTTCATAGCGGCAATAACACCGACCGTAAAATCAAGCTTCCGCATATTTAAAATCGTTCTCCTTTCCGTTCAGAACGGCAAGATATCTCTCGCATTCCTTTTTTGCGCTTGCAAGGTCAAGCTCTTTATAATTTCCGCACTCCGTTCTGCTTGCACCGAAAACCTCTCCCTCGTAGGACAAAATATCGGAAAGCGCTTTTTTCAGCACCGAAAGCACCTTTTCCGGCTTTTCACCGCGCACAAGCAAATAAAAACCGGTACGGCAGCCCATCGGGCCGAAATAGATGATCTTTTCGGATATTTCGGAGTTTCTTAAAAAAGTTGCCGCCATATGTTCCACAGAGTGCATGGAAATATTATCCATATAATCGCCTGCGTTAGGCTTTCTTGTCCTCAGATCATAGGTAATAATATCGCCGTCAACTCTTGAAATGTATATCCCCGGCGTTATATAATCATGGTTAACTGTAAAGCTGGTAATTTTGTGCATTGATTTTCCCTTGCCATACCATTCCGGGAGGTACCACTGAAAATATCTCCGAGCATGGCTTTCCTTTTTTGTATTATTTAACGGCTTATGTAAATAAGGATTTTATGCGAAAATCCTTTAAAAGTTTAAAAGAGAGATGCGGTTCCCTGATTTTTCAAATCACCTGAAAAATAAAGAATTTAAGATATTCGGTTTCAGGCACATTCCAAAGAATCGGGTGATCGGGAGATTGCTGCCTTGCCTCTATCTGACGGAGAGAGACGCCGGCATCGGCGGCGGCATTATGAAGCATGGTTTTAAAAAGGCTCTCCGTCATAAAATGAGAACAGGAACAGGTAGCCAGATAGCCTCCGCGCGGGAGCAGCTTCATCGCCTTCATATTAATCTCCTTATATCCGCGAACAGCGTCTTTTACGGTATCTCTGCTTTTAGTAAACGCGGGAGGATCGAGAATGATATAGTCATAATTACAATTTCCTGAAACAGCCATTTCGGTAAGTAAATCAAAAACATCCGCACAGACAAACGACATATTATCGCTTAACCCGTTAAGAGCCGCATTTTTCTTCGCCATAGCGATCGCTTCGTTTGAGACATCCACTGCGGTCACGTGAGCCGCTCCACCCATAACCGCATTCAGTGCGAACGCACCGGTATGAGTAAAGCAATCCAACACGCGCTTCCCCTTCGCTATTTTCGCTGCAGCGGCACGGTTATATTTCTGATCGAGAAAAAATCCCGTTTTCTGTCCGTTTACATAGTCAACATGATATCGGATCCCGTTCTCGCAAATTACAGTATTGCCGTCGGCTTCGGAAAGCTCGTCTTTCCAGTAAAAGCCGGTGCAGCAATTCATTCCCTCAAGCTCTCTGAGCTTCACATCATTGCGCTCATAAACCGCGCTGATCTTCTCTCCGAGTCCGCGGAGATAACGAACCGTTGCCGGAAGAATGATATCCTTCAAACGCTCCATTCCGAGAGAAAGAATTTGTACAGACAGAACATCATTGAATCTGTCAACCGTAAGTCCGGGAAAGCAGTCTGCCTCCCCAAAGATAAGACGGCAGCATTTGAAATCCTCACCGGGCATTACCGTCATACGGTAGTCGACGGCATACCTGATTCTACGCTCCCAAAATTTCTCATCGAATCTGTCGTTCGCATTGCGGGAAACAAGTCGTATCCTGATTTTTGAATTGCCGTTTATAAAGCCGGTACCAAGATATCTGTCCTTTTTTGACCTAATATCAATAAGATCTCCGTTAATATATTCTCCCTCGATGGAAGTAACCTCGTCGGCAAACACCCACGGATGCCCTCCGCGAAGAGCTCGCTCTCCTTTTTCGGTTATATATGCTTTGGGAAAGCTTCTTTCCATTATAGTAAAGCGTCCTTTCTTGGCATTCGGCAATCCGCATTACGTTTCGGCAGCACCGTTACCATTCATAACGTGTGTTTTCCTGCACATTCCGCCGTTTTTCACAAATTCCCTTAGCAATAGGTTAACCGCAGCCTGCGGAAACTCATTGCGGTATCGCCTTTATTTTTTGGGGGACCTCTAATAATTCAATGTACATAGACGGCGAAGAGATTTATTCGTCAGTCAAAACAAAAATTTCGCAGACAGCATATCCATCTGTCAAGGATTTTTGTGACGAATGACGAAAAAAATTGAGCCGGATTTGTGCAGTAATTTTTTAAAGGTACCCTTTATTTCATGCCTGCTGAACAGCCGAAAAACACCATAATAAGCCAATTCTTTGTTTTTTTCGGCTGGTTTTCATGGGCAGGAATTTTACGCATTTCTGCGTAAAACCCTTGCCCTTACAGAATGGGTGAACCACACTTATTCTGTAAGGTAGGCGGTAATCAATGGGAACCGAGAGCCAAAACAACCTGTTTTGGCGGCACAGAAGGAACAACTTGTTCGTTCTGTGCTCGGGCTGTTGCGTTAAGCAA
>USPP01000313.1 GCA_900556615.1 uncultured Eubacteriales bacterium | reverse complement strand
CCTATTGAGCTGTCAGGAGACACCGCAGTCACTGTTCTCGCAATCAGCTTTGCCGTATCACATATTCCATCTCTAATAAAATCTGCAAAACACCTTCTCCATTTATTATCATTTCTAACAGCTGCAGCAAGCGAGGTGCGGTCAAAATTTGAATGATAGTAATCATTAAATCTTTTTAAACATCTATTACACATGCATCCCCGTCCCGACGGACCATGATTATCATATCTAAAATCATCATCTATCCAAACCCGGTGGGGTTGTACCTCACGGCAATAAATTTTTATTGTTTCAACCAGATATTTCCTGAAATGATCACCATACCAGCAAAAGCTATATCCCGCCTCAATTCCGTCAACATCTACAAATTTCTCTGCCGGTGAACCTTCATAGATAAGACCGCTGCAGTCGCGTACTCCCATATAATCCCCATGACCGAGTGTATTGGAAAGCTGAAGAGAAACTCTAACTCCCGCTTCTCTCAAAATTTTTGCTGAATTTCCGAGAAGTTTTGCCGATTCAAGCTGTTTATCCAAAGTCGGATAGCCGTAATCGGTTGCCAACCATACTTCATCGCAGGAACCCGGATTACGTTTTATCAGTTTCACAAGCTCTTTAATATACTCTTCTTTTTTTTGATTTTCAAAGCCGAGACGCTGGGTAAGCATATCCATCCCTCCAGAATAATTTTTTATCTCTGCTGTTGAAGAGTATAATGAATATCGTAAGCTTTTTCCTCATCCGTATATTTGCGAAGAGTATTGATAACTTCACCGTTATTCCATTTTCTTGACTCAACCTCATCGGTTGTTCCCATAACGGTAATATTGAGCTGACGATGTCTTGCTCTCACACAATCCCAGTCAACAAAATAAATATGAGCAAACTCCCCGCCGTCAAGGTTTCCATCCTTGATCGTCATAGTTTCGCTTCTTCCAAAGAAAACAGAACGAAGGTGACCGTCGGTATTAAGTGAAGTTACATCGCCCGGTTCATTAACATATCTGCCAAACTGAGTATGTATCGGTCCGGGATGACGGTATTCGTGCTTCTCATCAAATGAAGGAACAATTTTTTTCATTATATCGAGTATATCATGCTGAAGAAATTCAAGATCATATTTATCTATATCATGTGAACACTCCTGTATCATAACTGAGCATGTCGTATGATGAGAAGCGATACAAACCGTTCCGTTTTTTATTCCCGATGCCTTCACGATTTCGATTACTTCCCTTGATACATCGTGAAATGTGGGTATCCATCCTCTCGACTGAAGTTCTAGTTCTTTTTGATATACTTTAAATTCCATTTTCTCTATCTCCTAAAAATTAATTTTTATTTCTGTATGTATCTCATCCCAGCTTCTGCGAAGCTCGTAAAGCATTTCCTCCGCCATCCCCTCGGGATTGGGATTTTTAATAATCCCGCTTGTACAGCCGGTTGCTTCGGCACCGGCAAGTATCACCCTTCTTACATCATCCGGAGTAGAGATTCCCGCTCCCTGAAGCACCATAATACGGGGATTAATCCGTCTGACCGCCGCAATTGTCTCCCTGACGTAAGACATGTCGCTTGTCTTTCCCGTTCCGATCAGCTCCGTCGGCTCCGCAACAATCAGATTCGGGTGCATCCCAGCGACTTCCTTTATCTCCGCAACCGTATCCGCACAGACAATAGAGGCGAGTCCGACCGCGTCGGCACGCGCTATCGTTTCTCTTAAAATTTCTGGGGTAAGCTTTTTCTCCGCATGGTTAAGCATACCCCCCACGGCGCCCGCCTCCTTCAATGATTCGGCAAGCACCGATCCCAGTCCTCTGCCGGGAAGCAAAGGATCCATATGCTGAGCGTATACATGAACTCTTTCGGTATTTTCGGCAATCAGTCTTATATCGGCATACTGTGGTGTTAATATTACATCAAGATCGTATTTGACAGCAATTTTATCTACCGCTTTTGCCAATCTGAGAAAACGTTCTCCCCACATAATACATTTCGGACCGATTTCAAAATACGGGGGCCTAATCTTATATTCACTGTACATTTTTTTCACCTCTGTCCGCAGGGTTTACCCTGCGGCAATAATCCCGATATCTTTCATACGCTTCGGAGTAATCGTTTCCTGCAGGGAAATACCGTTTTCCTGTCTCAATCATTTTCGCAGCCTCCTCAACAGAACCGAAAGCACCGATTCCCACCCCGGCAAAAATTGCGCTCCCGAGTGTGGCACATTCTTTTTTCGTCAGCGTTGCAATGGTTTTTCCTGTCACATCTGCTTTAATTCTGCACCACAACGCGCTGTTAGCGCCTCCGCCCGAAGAACGGATTTCCGTAATATCGCCGTCTATACAGTCAAGACATTCTTTAAGCATAAAGGCGACCGATTCCATAACCGCCCGAATAAAATGGGCTTTGGAATGACCGAGTCTGACCCCGCAGAACGCGGCAGACGCCGAAGGATCATATATCGGCATAGTTGAACCGCAGAGATGCGGAACAAAGCTTACTCCTTCCGCCCCAGGAAGCACTCTTTCCGCAAGGCCGTCCAGTTCTCTGAAGGAACTGCTTTCGCAAAATTCGTTTTTGAACCACTTAAGTGCCAGTCCTGCGGCAGATGTCCACATCAGCCGGCAATAGCTTCCGTTGTAATTATAATGACAGGGAATTACGCTTCCTGCTTGGTAGGGCGGGATTTTTTTGCAGGATGCGAATACCGCCAAAGTGGTTCCTGTCATC
>USPP01000312.1 GCA_900556615.1 uncultured Eubacteriales bacterium | reverse complement strand
AGGGCGGAGTTGAAGGTCAACCCGACAATATCCTCTTTTACGCTACCTCAAATAGAATGCATCTGATCAGCGAGAGCTGGGCAGAGCGGCGCGGGGACGATATTCACGCCGCCGATACGCGCTGTGAAAAGCTCTCCCTTTCGGAACGGTTCGGCATACGTATCTCCTTCCTCTCTCCCGGTCAGGCGGAATACCTTGATATTACAGCCTCTCTTCTGAGAGAGCATAATATTGAATTTTCAAAAGAGCTTGAAGCTGAAGCTCTTAAATGGTCAATGCTTTATAACGGCAAATCGGGACGCACTGCTTCTCAATTCGTCCGCTCGGTACTTGCCCAAAGATAACGGAGGCGTGTTTCTCCCGAAAATCCGGAAAGAATCAGAGAAGTTAAGGAGTACATGCGAGATATAACGCATTTTGCCGACGAAATAACCGCAAAAGCAGACAGAAAAGACCGAAACAGATGTTTTTTGACCGCTGTCAGCACTTTTTTCCATTATACTCTTTAATTCTTTCGCTCAGAGAAAGGGCAGCGCGTCTTCTCCGAATCCCAATACTTACCAATCACAGAAAGGCAAATTTATGACAGGAAAAGAAAGAGCCGCATTCCGTGTGGCGGCAAACTCACTGAACGCCATACAGCAAATCGGGCATGGCGGGATAAGTGATGAATTTATAAAAAACACCGATGCGGCGCTCACTGCGCGGGAGCTTATCAAGATGAAGGTTCTGGAAACCTCCCCGGTTTCGGCAAGAGAAGCGGCAGAACAACTTGCTTCAACGCTTGAGGCAGAGATCATACAGGTTATCGGGAAATGTTTTGTGCTATACAGAAAGAACCCGGACAAATAAATTATAAATCTATAAAAAAACGCGGAAGAGCATGTTTTTCCTCTCGGTATAGAGAAAAAAACAGCGCCGCGTTTTTATTTTACTCAAAACCGCACATCTTTCTGTCGAAATCTGATATCACAAGCCTGAAAAGGCAGCATAGAATATTAACGGCGGCAATAACCGCAAATAAGCAAAAAAGGAAACGCTTTAAAGCGCAAATTAGATAAATGAACAGAAATGACAGATATCCACGTCGGAACGGTATTATGCCCGCATACCGAAGCTGCGGCGCATACTCTGAGAGCGCCGGATCCGCCCCGAGGGAATCCGGAAACGAAAATTGTCTTTGTGATTCCCAACCCATTTCGCTTGCTATGGCATATGTAAAGGATCAACCGTTCGGAGCCGTGTATTCCGCCTCCGAGGCACTGAATAACGGAACGCTTTTCCCCGATTTGAATAAGCCCTACTGCATCGGAGGTAAAAGAAGATGAACGCAAGACAAAACAACATGAGTCAGGGAGCACTTTTTGAAGCAATAAGAGCGATAAGCTTCGTTATGGATGAACTTCGGCTTTATCTTGACACCCATCCCAAGGATAAAAAAGCTCTCAATATGTTTCTCGACTATATGAAGCAACGGCATGATCTTATTGCCGAATACACAAACAAATACGGACCTATTGATTCTTATTATATTAATTCAGACGGCACATGGAGCTGGATAAACGAGCCGATGCCGTGGAAAGCAGAGGCAAACTGATATGTGGGGTTATGAAAAGAGACTTCAATTTCCGGTAAAAATAAAAAACCCGGACGCAAGAGCAGCAAAGGTAATTATCAGCCAATACGGAGGCCCGGACGGCGAGCTCGGAGCGTCTCTAAGGTATCTTTCACAGAGATTTACGATGCAGCAGCCTGAAGTTGCCGGTCTGCTCACGGATATTGGAACCGAGGAGCTTGCTCATCTTGAAATGATAGGAGCCATTGTATACCAGCTTACAAAAAATCTATCGGTAGATCAAATTAAGGCAGAGGGTTATGACGCCTATTTTGTAGATCATACACTTGGAATATATCCTCAGTCAGCAGCAGGAGTTCCCTTTACTGCGGCCTATCTGCAATCAAAAGGAGATCCGATTACCGATCTCATGGAGGACATGGCGGCAGAACAAAAGGCAAGAACCACTTATGATAATATTTTAAAGTTGGTAGATGATCCGGATGTAATCGAACCGATAAAATTCCTTCGTCAACGTGAAATTGTACATTTTCAACGTTTCGGTGAAGCTCTTGGAATCGTCCGGGACAGCCTTGACAGCAAGAATTTCTATTATGTAAATCCTTCTTTTAAAAGAAGCTGCTAAACAAATACGCAAGATATAAAAGTTCCGACAAAACTCAACAGGAGCGAGCAATAGTCAAGTGACAATGCTCGCTCCTCATTTGTGGCTGTTTTCTGAATTTTTTAACCTGTATATACCGCGAAAAAGAACAGCAATGAAGGTATGGTATGTTACAGATAAGTGCAACCATAAGCTTGCCATTGCTGTGAGTTATGAACAGAGTGGTACAAGCTATGAGATGCTGTAAAAATATTCCGATAAATGTGACAAAATTTGCAATCCAATATCAAACTGAAACATTTTGCTATCATATTTTTTTATATACGCAAAAACGGTATCCCATCCCCGGAAGGCTGTCCCCCGGCTCGGCAATGAAAGCCTCGCTTTCGCTGTCAAGACGCCAGTCCGAAGCCTCATCGAGATTGGGAATAAAAGCATCACTTTCAAATTCGTGATCGAACTTGGTTATAATAGCAGTATCACAGTATGGCAGAAGCAGTCGGTAAATACTTTCCCCACCAATCACGACAGCGTCGTCGTTTCCGGTAAGAGAAAGAAGTTCCTCCAG
>USPP01000311.1 GCA_900556615.1 uncultured Eubacteriales bacterium | reverse complement strand
AACGAACACACCTCCGCCGTATCGGATCTGAAAACGGAAATTGCCACTCTCAGAGTTGAAAGAGATGATCTTACAGCAAAGCTTGACAAAAAAAATGATCTTACCTATATAGAAAAGATTGCAAGAGAAGAGCTTGGAATGGTAACAATTGACGAAATAATAAAAAAATATATCAATATGGATCCCGGAGATATTATTACATCTTTCGGCAACAATCCCGATTCTTCGTCAGCCGATTGACAATAAAGAAAAAACCGAGGGTAATACGGCAAAAAATTTTCAGCCGATTGCCTCGTTTTTTTCTTTCTTATATTGTAAAATGAATTGTTCGGTAGTATAATGATATAGTATATATTGTTCACACGGAGGTGATACACATAAGACGTTCAGACGAATCAAACCGCAGAATCCCCGGAAGAAGCATGATTATTCTGCTTGGCTGCATGATTTTGTGGTGTATACTTATCCTAAAGCTTTTTCAGCTTCAGATAATTGATTATGATTATTATCAGAATAAAGTGCTCGGCAATGTGCAAAGAATGACTACTCTGTCCGCTGTGCGCGGAGAAATATATGATGCTAATATGAACAAGCTTGCCTCGAACTATACGGTATACCGGATTTTTATTTCACCGAGGGATATAACCGATACCGATCAGGCAGAGCTTATCGCAAACGGACTTTCAGATATTCTCGGTGTTGATTATGATAAGATTATTGCCATGACCAAAAAAGTCCATCGCGCTGATGAAACAATTATGAAAAAAGCGTCGGAGGAACAAGCTGATTCGGTTCGAAAATTTATTCTTGACAATGATCTGACCATGCAGATCCATCTCGAAGCAACGACTGCAAGATATTATCCTTTCTCATCGCTTGCCGCGAACGTAATCGGCGTCGTAGGAACAGACGGAGGACTTACCGGACTTGAATACCAGTACAACAGCTTTCTTCTCGGAAAATCCGGTAAATATGTCACTTCCAAAGACGCTCAGGGCGGTCAGATGCCAAGTAAATATGACACTTACATAGACGCCTCCAACGGAGCAAATCTGGTCACCACGATTGATGTCACAATTCAGAAAGCTCTCGAAAAACAGCTTCAGCAAACCTATCTCGATTCCGATCCGCTCAACCGGGTAACCGGAATCGTCATGGATGTTAATACCGGAGCTATTCTCGGAATGGCAACCTATCCTACTTTTGATCTTAACTCACCCTTTACTCTCGATGAGGATTCGATTGAAAAACTGGAAACAAGCGAGCTCGATCCGGAATCCTCGGAATACGGAAAATATCAGACGGAGCTTCTCTATAAACTATGGAAAAACAAAGCCGTATCAGAATTATACGAACCCGGTTCAACCTTCAAAATAATCACAACCGCTATGGCGCTTGAAGAAGGACTGGTATCACTCGATGAAAAGTTTTATTGTTCCGGAAAATTCTATGTTGACGGCTATCCTAAACCAATTCACTGCCACAAGCTCAGCGGTCACGGTTCCGTCTCCTTTGAACGAGGTCTTCAGCAATCCTGCAATCCGATTCTTATGACGATCGGTCTTCGTGTAGGTCAGGCAAAATTTTATGAATATTTTAACGCATTCGGATATACCGGTTACACCGGAATTGACCTTCCGGGAGAAGCAAAATCAATCTATTCGTCATATGATAATTTCGGACTCGTTTCGCTTGCGGTTTACTCCTTTGGACAGACATTCAAGGTAACCCCTCTCATGCAGCTCACCGCCATATCTGCCGTCGCAAACGGCGGTTATTTGCTGACGCCGTATGTGGTTGACCAAATCATAGATGATGACGGAAATATTCTCATGCAGCATGAAACAGACGCAAAACGTCAGGTGGTCAGCACAGAGGTATGTAAAACGATAAGCGGTATTCTCGAAAGAGGCGTTTCCGGAGACGGAGGGGCAAAGAATACCTATGTGGCCGGATATAAAATTGCAGCCAAAACCGGAACCTCCGAGGTTCGTGACCAGGCGGATCCGGACGGCAACTATTCCTATAGGATCAACCGTCGCCTATGCCCCTGCCGATAATCCTCAGATCTCCGTGATCATAGTCGTAGACACACCGATGAGCAGCAGCAAATACGGCGCTATTGTTGCAGCCCCCTATGTTGCAAATCTCATGAGTGAAATTCTTCCCTATATCGGAATCGAACCTAACTATACCGAGGAAGAATATGCCAAACTCAAAGCTACGCTCAAGGGCTATGTAGGCTGGCCGACAACCGACGCCGTTCGGGCAATCACCAACCGCGGCATCGAATATGAGATTGTAGGAACAGGCGACGTTATCAAATATCAGATTCCTTCAAAAGGCGAAGAAATCATGAAACAAGAAGGAAAAGTTATTTTCTATACCGGCGACGCCACGCCTGTTTCCGACATAAAAGTACCGGACGTAGTGGGAAAAACAGTTTCCGCTGCAAACCGTCTGCTTACAAACAGCGGATTTAACGTAATAATTGACGGTGCAACAGTATCCTCCTCCTCAACCGAGGCTTATGTCGTATCACAGTCAATAGCGGCAGGAACTCTGTCGTCCAAGGGAACCGTCGTGAAAATAACCGTTCGCTATCTCGACGGAACAGCCTAATTCCTATGTAAAAAAGAAAGGATATCAAATATCGGGACGTCAAACTCAAAATAAATAACGACGGAGATATTTGATATGAAATTCTCAGAGCTTGCACAAGACGCAAAGCAAATTATTCTTCCCTTTGATCCTGAAATAAAAGAAATTGTATCCGATTCTTCACAA
>USPP01000310.1 GCA_900556615.1 uncultured Eubacteriales bacterium | reverse complement strand
GTTGATTTTCCCGAGCCGGTTCCGCCGAGGATTCCGACGGTGCTTCCAGCTTTCACCGTAAAGGATACATGGGAGAGAAGCTCCGGACATTCATCGTAGGCAAAGCTTACGTCGTCAAATATGATATCGCCCTTCATATCCGGCTCTCCGGCACCTTCTCGGTCACATTCAACGGGAGAGGACATGATGTAATTCAGACGGTCAATCGAGATCCCCGCCTTGCTCATCTCGGAGATCATTCTGCCGAGCCTGCGTATCGGCCATGACAGCATGGCGTTATAGGTCATAAAGGCAATAAATTCTCCGGAGGTCATTGTTCCGTTTACACAGCTTGAAACGCCGAGGGAGAGTATAATAAGCACCTGTACACCTGAAATAAAATCTCCCATTCCCCAGAATGCCGACATGAGCCTTGACAGTCTGATCCAAAGCGAGGTATATCGGTCGTTCTGCTGTCTGAAGCGTTCACGCTCATATTTTTCACGTCCGAACGCTCGGACAACACGGACGCCGGTAAGGTTTTCCTGTGCTATGGCAGAGAGCACTCCTTCGTTTTCATCGCATTCCTTGAAGTGCTTTCCTATACTCTTTCCGAATAACGCGGAGTATACAAGAATAAACGGAAGCGTTACGGTCGCCGCCGCTGCAAGCCTTACGTTCATCGAATACATGACAATAAGCGAAAAAACCACTTGGATTATAATTCGCAGTATGGAAGTCAGCTGTTCCGAAAGGAAGTTTTTTACCGTATCTACATCGGAGGTACAGCGCTGAATAATATCTCCCGTCTGATTTTTCATATGCCACGAAAAGGGAAGCTTCTGGATATGCTCAAAAAGCATATTTCTGACCGTCTCAACAAGGGTTTCGGCTGCCTTTGTATTGTACAGCCTCTGAAGATATCGGAATATGGCGGATAATAAGGCGATTGTGACGATAGCCGCCGCAATCATCCAAAGGCTTTTCCTGAGAACCGCTGTTCCGCCGAGCGTATCGATCAGGCGATTTGCAAAATCGGGAAGCGAAGAGGGCTCGTTTCCCAGAACCGTATCGACGGTATAGCGGATGAGCTGAGGATTGACCATATCAAGCGCCGCAAGCACAAGAGACGTGATGATGCTTACGGCAAAAAAACGCTTGCTTCCGTCAAGAAACGTAAAAAGCAGGCGCGCCGCCGGTATTTTACTCCGGTCTTTTTTGTTTTTTTCTGTTTTCTTTTTCATTGAACCTGCATTTCTGTCGCTACGGCAACTGCCGCGTTCGCCATACCGAGGGACTCTTTCCGGACGGAGACGAAAATTGCCGTATAGCATGGATTATACCATATTATAACGGCAATTGCAAGTGTATTATGTTTTTTCCGTCAAAGGAGAGAGTCAAGAAAATAGGCGTTGGTATCGGCGGTGCGTCCTTTTTCATCATAAATGCTGATTCTGAAATAGATATCGCCGGCACTGAGCTTAAAAGCCGCTTCATTTAAACTGTGAGCTTGGCAATCGGGATATATTGTCTGCTGTCTTCTCACGCCTGTTGATAAGACTATTTTCGCGGCGTCTTTGCACCTTATGCTGACGGTTTTCTCCTCGGTATCATAGACAAGCTCCGAAATCTCAGGTCCTCTTGATGCATAGAAATTTCCATTTTTTAAAGCTTCCGCGATGCTTTTATAATCGAGCTTTTCTGCTTTTATCATGGTAAAGCCCCCAAAAGAATCGCAGTGAGGAGAAGAAAAAGGAGAGCCGTTATGATTGTCGTCGGCAGCGATACAGTATATTCTGTTGCCTGTTCTCAGAATCTCGTCGTAAACCGCAGGCGCATAATCGTCGTATCCCGACGTATAGCAGCCGTGATTATAGATTTCCATTGCGTTCATTCCGACATATTTTCCGTACTGCTCAAGGGTTTCAAGAGACCATCTCGGATGATTATAGGTCACAAAAAAATGATTTTCTCTCCCGATTCTCATCATTTCATTGATACATTCCGGGGTATAGGAGCGAACGAAATCCGGCTTTGCGCGGTCAAAAATAACCTCTTCGCGGTGACTGACGGCATTGCCGAAAAGATAATCCGATCGGTGCCAAAGAGGGTGCACCTTATTATCGGGATCAAGCGATATAAAGCACAGATGACAGGTGCGGGTATTAATCCACGGCTTCCCCGCCTCATTTATCTCAAGCTCAAAGCCGTTCAGGGGGAGGAAATCTTCGCTTTCAAGCTCAGGGTGGGGAAGAAAGACATCATGGTCGGTAAAGGTTACGACAGAATACCCCTGTTTTATGTAGCTGTCCTTGATTTCCTGTACTGTCAGTTTTCCGTCCGAAAGATTGCTGTGACAATGCAAATTAGCCTTGTAAAAATTTCCGGTTTTCGTAATCAAGTATTTTTTCATGATAAGCTCCATTCTGACGCATGGCGTCAACACAAATAGGAATGAATTTCGACTGTGTTTCCCTTGGAAACAAAATGGGTTGGGCTCCATTTTTAAGGAGAATTTGCGCGTGAATAACGGTACAAAAAGTCCGATTTCATGTGATTTTCACGCTAATCTCCTTTTCTCCGCCCTTCGGCGGTATAAGCCGTATTTTGCCGATGAAACACCGTTTCGGAAATTGTATCATAAAAAACGTAAATTTACAATAGGATGCCAAGATTTTCAGTGATTCCTTAAGGCAATATGTATTGCCTTAAAAATACTGTTGAAAAATTCTTTCCTCTGTGCTATAATATCAGAGTTCTTATTTAAGGCAACACCGCACAATTACCGGCTAACGCCTTTATTGCGCATTTGC
>USPP01000309.1 GCA_900556615.1 uncultured Eubacteriales bacterium | reverse complement strand
CTTGATCTAATGGGTGAAACGGAGACACTTTCAGAAGATGTCTTTTTACTTATGAATCGTCTTAAGACAGGCTGTCTGATAAAAACCGCTTGTCTTTTAGGGTGTATTGCTGCAGGGTACGGAAAAGGAACTCCCGAATATTCAGCGGCAGAAAGCTATGCGGAAAAAATAGGACTTGCTTTCCAAATCGAAGATGACGTTCTTGACGAGGGAACAGAGGATAATAAAACCACGTTTCTCTCCTTTATGACTTCTTCGGAAGCGCATCAGAAGGTATTGAGACTTACGGAAGAAGCGAAGAAGGAGATTGTCTCTTTCGATAAGAGTCTTGTACTTTCTGATTTTGCCGATTATCTTTCAGCAAGAACGGTATAGGTGCTTTTGAGCGTTATCTTTTCTATGTTAACATTATTTCGGGAGATCTGGTTTTATGTGGTTTTGCTTTGCACTTTTGTCCGCCGTATTTGCGGCGCTGACATCTATACTTGCTAAAATTGGCATAGACGGAGTGAACTCCAATCTTGCAACGGCAATTAGAACCGCGGTTGTGGTTATTATGGCTTGGGGTATGGTATTTTTAACGAATGCTCAGGGCGGCATTGCAGATATAAGCAAAAAGAGTTGGATCTTTTTAATTTTGTCAGGTCTTGCAACGGGGGCTTCGTGGTTATGTTATTACTACGCCCTGCAGCACGGAGAAGCCTCAAAGGTGGTACCTATAGATAAACTCAGCGTTGTTTTTACATTGGTTTTAGCATTTGTTTTTTTACATGAGAAGTTAACTGCAAAGTCCGTCGTAGGCTGTTTGCTGATAGGTACAGGCACGCTTTTCATGGTGCTGTAACCCCTTCTCCTATGCGCGGTCGCTGTATAATCCTTTAAACTCCGCGAGTTTTGCAGTTTACCGGATCGGTACGGTTATGATATCAAAAAATATTATTAACTGAAGTAGCTGCTTGGATTTAATAAATTGTTTTGAGCGTTGCGAATAGATTTCGTTAACGAAGCCGAAATGAAAGAAACAGAACGAAGAAAAAACGAAAATTTTTATTATTCTTGCAAAGAAAGACGGAAAGCATTTGAGAATTGATGTATATCTATCGGAGAACGGTTTCTGCACAAGCAGAAGCAGGGCGCAGGAACTGATTAAAAGCGGTGCCGTACAGGTTAACGGAAAAATTATTACCAAATCATCTTTTCAGCTTGCGGAAAATGAAAATGTTATTTGTATTCCCGACGATGCCGGACGATATGTCAGCCGCGGAGGAATAAAGCTTGAAGCGGCTCTTAAGCATTTTGCTGTTTCTCCTGTCGGGCTTATATGCGCCGATATCGGCGCTTCTACCGGAGGTTTTACCGACTGCTTGCTCCAATACGGCGCTGAAAAGGTCTATGCCATTGATTCCGGTACCGCACAGCTTGATAAAAAGCTGAGAAAGAATCCTCATGTTGTATCTATTGAGAGCCTCAATGCAAGGTATCTTTCTGAAGAGGATATCGGTGAGAAATGCGCTCTTGTTGTGATGGATGTTTCCTTTATATCACAGACTAAGCTGTTTAGTTCTGTTATCCGAATTATTTCAAACGGCGGCATTTTCATATCCCTGATCAAGCCTCAATTTGAAGTTGGACGTTCGGGAATCGGGAAGGGCGGTATTGTCCGCGATGAAAAAAAGCGCATAGACTCGGTAAGAAATGTTTGTTATATTGCTTCAGACTACGGATTGCAGTGCAGAGGCACGATTCCGTCTCCGATCACAGGCGGAGATGGCAATCAGGAGTATCTTGCGTGTTTTTCATTCTGCAATCGAAAAGAGGTAGGGGATCCATGAGGATAGAAATACTTCCGAATCCTTCAAAGGATAGGGATTACAGATATACTAAAGAGGTTGTTGCCGTTCTTTCGGAATATGACTGCGAAATATGTCTTCCGCAAACAACCGGGATTTTGGCGGAAGGAAAGGTGTGTCATGCTTTGAACGGTTCTCCTCCCGATTTTATTATTGTGCTTGGCGGAGACGGTTCTATTATGAGAGCTTCGCATCGTGCAGCACTTCTTGGTATTCCGCTTCTCGGAATCAATCTCGGCAGAGTAGGCTATCTTGCAGAGCTTGAACCTTGCGACATAAAATTGCTGTCCGAAATTTTTAGTGCCGATTATTCAATAGAAAAAAGAATGATGCTCGAGGTACAGCATATGCGTGCGGGGAATTGTCGTACGGTTTCGGTTGCTCTCAACGACGCTGTAATATCTCACGGAAGGACACCGAAACTTGTTGAATCAGAGCTTTTCTGCAACGGAAGCTCGCTTGGCAGATACCGTTCTGACGGTTTTATCTTTTCGACTCCTACCGGCTCTACCGCTTATTCACTGTCGGCAGGCGGTCCGGTTATCGATCCGTCGCTTCGTGGAATTTGTCTTCTTCCTGTCTGTCCTCATTCTCTGACTTCACGTCCTATAATCGTACCGGACAGTGCCGTAGCAGAACTAAAATATATTTCAAGCGACAGAAGCGGCGCTTTTCTTACGGTAGACGGATGTACGTCCGAGGAACTTGCTCCCGGTGATATAATAAGAATTACCAGTTCAAGGCTTACGGCCGATTTCATCAGAATAAAACGAGGCTGCGACCGTAATTTTTATAAGATATTGCGGGATAAGATGTCGGAATCCTGAGTTGTTTGATAAGGTGGAAAAGTGAAATGAAATACAGAAGACATAATAAAATAATCGAAATTATCAGCGAATATGATATTGATACACAAGATGAGCTCATCGCGAAACTGAGAGAGGC
>USPP01000308.1 GCA_900556615.1 uncultured Eubacteriales bacterium | reverse complement strand
GGACCTACCGCTAATTTTAGATACCCTGCCTGCGATAAACAACTCAAAAGCGGAGTTTGTCTTAACCGCAGATGTCTTGCTCCTGTGCCCTGTAAAAATCTGAAAGCCGATCACAGCGAATATATAAAGCTTCTTGACGCGATTTCGGCAGTTCCCGGCGTGAAAAAGGTTTTTATCAGATCGGGAATCCGGTATGATTATATGCTTGCCGACAAAAGCTCTGATTTCTTCAGAAAATTGGTAAAAGACCATGTGAGCGGCCAGCTTAAAGTAGCGCCCGAGCACATCTGTGATAATGTATTAATGCTGATGGGGAAGCCTTCCATTGATAAATATGAAAAATTCAAAAAGAAGTATTTCGAATATTCGGCAGAATGCGGAAAAGAGCAATATATCGTACCCTACCTTATGTCGAGTCATCCGGGAAGCACTCTCAATGAAGCGATCGAGCTTGCGCTTTATTTAAAGCGAAACGGTATCAGACCGGAGCAGGTACAGGATTTCTATCCGACGCCGGGAACCGTTTCGACGGTCATGTACTATACCGGAATAGATCCGCTTACCGGCAAAAAAGTATATTGTACCGATGATTATCATGAGAAGCAAATGCAGAGAGCCTTGCTTCAATATAACCGAAAAGAAAATGCGACGCTTATCAGAGAGGCGCTTATCCGGTGCGGACGTGAAGACCTGATCGGAAACGGAAAGGACTGTTTAGTCAGTTTTCAGGGGTACAGGAAACATCAGGATAAACCGTCGGCAAACAAACGCAGCGTACATAAAAAGACGGATTTTCACGCAAACAAAGGAACTGTGTATAACAAAGATAAAAATTCCCCCCGGCAGAATATCGAAAAAAGAAAGAACACTGCGGACAGGCGCCGCAGAAAAGATAAATCAAAATAAAAGGAATGGTCATGGACGTGAACGATTCAAAAGCTATGCTCAGATTCAGGGAGTCCTTCAGAGGATATAATAAAGACGATGTAAACGCATATATTGAACAAGTCAACATGAGATTCTCACGGAAAGAATCAGAGCTTCGTGCTCAGATTGCCGAGATGCAGCAGAATAATTTCACTTCATCCTCGGCTGCTTCGACCGATAACCGGGCAGAATATGACCGTATGAATCAGAAGCTTCAGGAAACGATAGCTGAGAACGAAAGACTTACGGCGGAAATTGAAAATCTGAAAAAGCTTTCTTCGGCTGACAGCGAAAAGGATGAGAAGTCCAAGCTTTATGATTCTATGAGTTCTCAGGTCGGCAATATTCTCATTATTGCTAACAGCAACGCTGAGAAAATTATAAATGAAGCGGAAGAGGAAGCGAAAAAGATCAAGGCTGAGGCTGAGCTGGAAGCTGAAAAAATCAAGCTGACGGCAGAGGAGAAAATGAATACCATGATTTCACGGCTTGATGAAAGATTGAAATCGGTTTCTGATTCCTATCTCTGCGACTATTCAAAGCTTATTGCAGAGGCGCAGGAGAAATTCTCCTATATAACAGATTCCATGAAAATGCGATCGGAGCAGCTTCTTGTCGATGCCGATCAAATCGGAAGAAACATTGGAAAACAGATTGCAGAAGGATACTGCCGTTCTGATACGAATTCTGAAAACAGATAAAGCGGTGTATATGGGTTATTCTGACTTTGCAAAAATAAGAATATGTGTATAGAGTAGAGAAGATGCGTCCGGAGCCTTGTAGGATTTTATTGCGCACAATACTCATATAGTAGAAAACGACGGCATTATACCGTCTTTATCAGTTCTTTGTTTTGCGTTGGAACTCGGTATGCCTCCCATTTATTTTGTTAATACAATACCGCACAATGCACAGCAAACCCCTTTATTGTGCGGTATTGCCTTAAATCTGTCATATCTGTATAGTTTATATTATTGCATGTGTTTTTATGCTTGGCGGCATAGCCAGAATTATTTTTTAGACAGTCGGAATCGGCTGTCTTTTTTTGGGGTTTGATATAGCTTGTTATTGAAACGTAT
Organism: uncultured Eubacteriales bacterium; assembly: GCA_900556615.1. GTDB lineage: Bacteria > Bacillota > Clostridia > Oscillospirales > CAG-272 > Colimorpha_A. The sequence continues at coordinate 803 of USPP01000308.1, read as the reverse complement.
TTGTCGGCAATTACGGCAATATCTACAAATAAATCCAATAAAGTAATGTTTCTCTGTTTATATCGTCTTTTTTCTATTGAACTAATTTTGATTGTTTGTTAAAATAGAAATAACAAATATATTTGTAGATATTCCAAAAAACAGGGAGGAAAAAATGAGAATCAAGCTTTTTTCATCGTTATTACTTATTGTACTTTTGTCCGTTAGCTTTTTGATACCGGTTATGGCGAAAACGGAATCGATCGGAAATGTGACTATTTATCGCGGTACGCCAACTGTAGACGGAGTGATTGCCGAAAATGAATATTTAACAGTTATCACTCTTGATAAGATTAATATGAAGGCTTTCGATCAATTTGAACAGAATACAGTGCCTGACGGATTCTCTCTCAAATTGTATCTTTCGTGGAATGACAGCGGATTATTTGTGGGAAATTCAGTGACAGATACAACGCCGGTTACCGCTGAGAGCGGCTGGAAATTCAACGGCGACCTCATCCAGCTTTTTGCCGATCTCGGTCCGACAATTTCCGGTCAGCATACTACCGATGAAAGTGCAATTGGAAGGCGCGCTCCTCTTTTTACGACAGGGTTAGACGCTGACGGCGTCTTATATTATCTTCATCAGTGTGTTCCCTCGGAAGAAATTTTAAATTTTGTTTCTGACGGAGGATATCAATATGAAGGGAAGAGTACTGAAAATGGATGGAACGCGGAATACATGATCCCATGGAAGATGCTTATTGATGATATCAATACGAAAGTAGAAGATGCGTCTCTTTCTTTGTCTGATGTCAAGGCGG
>USPP01000307.1 GCA_900556615.1 uncultured Eubacteriales bacterium | reverse complement strand
TGTCAGCCATGGTTTTTTCTCCGCGCGTTCTTGCATATGTCACAAGCCAGCGAAGCCCTAAAGTCTGTCTTCTCTCGGGACGGACTTCCATAGGAACCTGGTAAGTGGAACCGCCGACACGTCTTGCTTTTACTTCAAGAACAGGCATAATGTTGTCAAGAGCGGCAACGAACGCTTCAAGAGCGCTCTTTCCCGACTTCTCCTCAACTACCTTGAAAGCGTCATAAACGATTTTCTGTGCAACGCCTTTTTTTCCGTCATACATAACATTATTGATAAGCTTTGTTACAAGCTTCGAATTGTAAAGCGGATCCGGCAGCACATCTCTTTTTGATATCTGACCTCTTCTCGGCACTGTACTTCCCTCCTTCATTAAAAATATGATATCACAGGTACTCGAAAAATTCTTCGTTTGTGCACTGTCAGATACCGGGATAAATATCAAAGCGGCTTAACCGCGTATATTTTACTCCGATTCGACAAACAAACGATTCTCCGGCGGACAATATCACCTTCCGTCGGATACTTTTACAAAAGGCAAAATTTATTTCTTGCCTCTCTTTGCACCGTACTTCGAACGGCCCTGCTTACGGTTGGCAACACCCTGTGCGTCAAGGGTACCGCGAATGATGTGATAACGCACACCAGGCAGATCACGGACTCTTCCTCCGCGGATAAGAACAACGCTGTGTTCCTGAAGGTTATGTCCGATACCGGGAATGTAGGTAGTAGCCTCCATGCCGTTTGTAAGTCTTACCCTTGCGATCTTACGAAGCGCAGAGTTAGGCTTCTTCGGGCTGGTGGTGGTTACCTTTGTGCAAACGCCTCTTTTTTGAGGAGCGCTCAGATCGGTCTGCTTGTTGGTGATTGTGTTAAAGCCATGCTGAAGAACAGGGGCCTTAGACTTGTACACCTTTTCGGAGCGACCGTGCTTGACGAGCTGATTAAAGGTTGGCATACCGCACCTCCTTTTCTTTTAAATTTGTTTGTCGTCCGTATAAAAAGAATTTTTGAATTTTATACAAAACATAATATATTATAACACTTTTATTGAATATTTGTCAAGTGGTTGACACTTTATACAACAAATTCAGCACACTGCACATTTTTTTCTTTTCAGCTATAAGCGAAATAGCATATTTTCTCATTTATAAAGCTGTAAAGCGAAATTTCGAAATCTATAATTTTTATTTCCTCACAGCTTTTTTTCGCATAAAATGTGTCTTTTTTTTTAATTTAATAAATATCGGAAGCAAAATGTTGATTTTTTCTCAAAAATGTATTATCATAGCATATGTTGGAAATAATATTTATATGCAAGGCATAAAGGAGAGACATAAATTATGGCAAGGCAATTTAAAAAAATAGGTATACTTACTTCCGGCGGCGATGCTCCGGGAATGAATGCGGCTGTCCGCGCCGTAACGAGATACGCGATAAAGCGCGGAATCGAAGTTTACGGAATATATGAAGGGTACAAGGGACTTATTGAAGGAAAAGGAAGCATTAAAAAATTTGCTCCACAGGATGTCGCAAACATAATCGAAAAAGGCGGAACCATACTTTATTCAGCACGGTGCCTTGAATTTAAGGAAGAGGCAGGCATTAACCGGGCGGTCGATACCTGCCGTGAATTCGGAATTGACGGAATCATTACAATCGGCGGAGACGGAACCTTTAGGGGTGCCTCCGACCTCTGTAAAAAAGGCATTTCCTGTATAGGAATCCCCGGTTCTATCGATAACGATATCACCTGCACCGATAACTCTATCGGCTTTGACACGGCAATGAATACTGTAGTGGAAGTTGTTGACAAGCTTCGCGACACCTGCGAGTCTCATGCGCGCTGCAATGTTGTCGAAGTAATGGGCAGAAACGCCGGATATATTGCTCTTGAGACAGCAATAGCAGTGGGAGCTACCGCAGTGGTTATAAAGGAAGATTTAAACTACAGTGAAGATATGCTCATAGAAAAAATTAAAGCATGCAGAAACGCGGGAAAACGTAATTTTATCGTTATCGTTGCCGAAGGCGTTGAAAATTATTCCGAAGGTCTTGCTAAGACGATTCAGGAAAAAACCGGAGTCGAGACAAAATTTGCCCGTCTTGCCCATATTGTAAGAGGAGGCTCTCCTTCTCTTGCAGACCGCCTGCTCGCCGCCCGCATGGGCGTTGCCGCAGTAGATATGCTGCTTGAAGGGAAAGAAAATGTCTTTATCTGCGAGCGAGACGGAGAAATGACTTCCGTAGACATTCAGGAAGCAATCGTTACCGACAGAATGTATAAGAGCAGCTTTACACCTTCCATAAAATATCCGACTGAAGCGCTTGCCGCTTATTCGCCCGAAAAGGTTGAACAAATGAAGGAATTTTGCCGCATGAGAGAAGCGGAAGTGAAAGAACTGCTTGATATCTCTGAGGATATCTCAAATTACCGATAAGAACAGAACGCGGGGAATTTTCGGAATATTCCGTGATCCCCGCTTGCTTTCCCAAAAATAAAAACAAGAGCTTTACAGCAGGAAACAGCCATTTATGCTTCGAGGGAACGTACCGTCCGCGCTGTAGCCTCTAAATCAAGCTGCGAAATGTGCATGCTTTTTTCAAAGATTTATTCATTATCACTGAAATATCGGATTTTCACACCGGAAACACACAGCCTCCGATACCGGCGGAATATATGCTTTCATTTTTTCGTTTTTAGAGAGTACGGCTTTTTGTAAAATTCAATTTATCAAGGAAAGGGTTACGGAAATGGGAACGAGCGGCAATGATTACAACAGAGGAACTGAAAGAGTACACAGTGGCGGCGAGACGTAAGATCC
>USPP01000306.1 GCA_900556615.1 uncultured Eubacteriales bacterium | reverse complement strand
ATACCTCTGCCAAAACCGGAGAAATGTTTAAATTTGAAAACTGATTTTTACAGGAAAGGAAGATATTATGAAATTAAGTGTTCTTGCCAATCTTTATCACGATAAAACGCTTGAAGAAACTCTTGCAGTGATGAAAGGGTTAGGGATTGATACGGTCGAAATCGGAGCGGGAGGATATCCGGGAAAAGCGCAGTGCGATCCGGCAGTCCTTCTTAAGGATAAAACCGCTTTTTATAAGTTCCGAGAGACATTTAACGCTTACGATATCGAAATCTGTGCTCTTGCTGCGCACGGCAATCCGGTTCATCCGGATAAAGAAACAGCGAAAGCTTATGACGCGGATTTCAAAAATGCGGTTCTTCTTGCCGAAAAGCTTGAAATCGATACCGTGATTACTTTTTCCGGCTGTCCCGGTGATTGTGAAACGGCAAAATATCCCAATTGGGTGACCTGTCCGTGGCCGGATGATTTCAGCAAAATTCTCAAGTGGCAGTGGGAAGATATTCTCCTTCCTTATTGGCATCAGACCGCTTCCTTTGCAAAGGAACACGGTGTGACACGAATTGCTTTTGAGATGCATCCCGGATTTTGCGTATATAATCCTGAAACCATGCTGAGAATCCGTTCTGAGGTTGGAGATATTCTCGGTGCAAATTTTGATCCCTCGCATCTGATATGGCAGGGAATTGACCCGGTTGCCGCGATAAGAGAACTCTCCGGAGCCATTTATCATGTACATGCAAAGGATACGAAGATTGACAAGTACAATACCGCAAGGCATGGTGTTCTTGATACCAAGCATTACGGAGACGAGGTCAACCGCTCATGGATATTCCGCACGGTTGGTTACGGAAATTCCGAGGCTTATTGGCGCGATTTGATTTCTGCACTTCGTCTTGCGGGCTATGACAGGGTTTTGTCTATTGAACACGAGGACAGCCTGATGTCTCTTGATGAAGGACTGAAAAAGGCAGTTGAATTCTTAAAGCCTCTTATCATCGATGAACCGAAACCCGGAACAATGGGGTGGGCATGAGGTTCGGGAGAGTTAGCGCGGAAGATCATTCAGCGTATATTGAGGTGTACATGCTTCACGCGTAAGTTTTCCGTAAAAATGCATCCTTCCTATTTTGCTTTCTTTGAAAACACAGAAGAATTTCATTGCTATTTGTGCCGCCTCAAGGCGGAGGAATGGAGATTGTTATGATTTATGAGAAAATTTATCTGCTGCCCGGCAATGAGGATGCCTATCTCGAAACCTATGTTGCCGACAGACTTCCCTTCAATACGCCCAAGGCGCTTTTGGTGATTCCCGGCGGCGGTTATGGCGGAGTATGCTCAGACAGGGAAGGAGAGCCGATTGCACAGGCGTTTATGCCTTATGGCTTCAATTGCTTTGTGCTTCATTATTCAGTGGCAGGTAAGCGCATCTTTCCGTCTCAGCTTATTGAGGCATCCGCAGCGGTAAAGTACATAAAAGACAATGCCGAAAGGTACAATATTAACCCCGATAAGGTGTTTGCCATAGGGTTTTCCGCCGGCGGACATCTTACCGGTACCCTTGGAACCCTGTGGCATCGCAGGGAGGTGTATGATGTTCTTGATATGCCTTTCGGATATAATAGACCGACGGGAGTTATGCTGATATATCCGGTGATTACCGGGAATCCCGCTTTTTCTCATGCGGGTTCTTTTATGAATCTTCTTGGTACCGATGAGCCTTCGGCGGATGCGCTGTCAGAGGTGAGTCTTGAAAAGCAGGTGGATGAAAGATCGTCGCCGGCATTTCTTGTTCATACTGCGAACGATGAAGTGGTAAAGGTACAAAATTCGCTGCTGATGGCAGAAGCATATGCCGCGGCAGGACTCCCTTTTGAACTTCATATCTATCCTGATTCCCCTCACGGAATGGCGCTCGGAAATGAAATTACATACTGCGGAAATGAAAAATGGAACCGACAGTCTCTTGCTCAGTGGGTGAAAGCCGCTGTGCTGTGGGCAGATACATTTTGAAAATCTGCGGTTCAGAAGGAAAGGAGTATATTACAATGCCGGAAAAGAAAAAACTTGCCGTTATAGGATACGGCGGAATGGGTGGAGGCTTTCATTGCAATCATGCGCTGAAAAGCGATGTTGTCAGTCTCGCCGGAATTTATGATATCGATCCAGCCAAACGTGAAAGGGCTGAAGCAAACGGAATCCATGCGTATTCTTCCCTTGAGGAATTGCTTTCCGACCGGTCGGTGGAGCTTGTTACCGTTGCAGTGCCGAACGACTGTCACAAGGATATTGTCATCAGAACGCTTGAAGCGGGCAAAAATGTCATTTGTGAAAAGCCTGTCGCTTTAAACGGCTCTGAGCTTGAGGAAATGATTGCTGCATCAGAACATACAGGTTCACTCTTTACTGTACATCAGAACCGGCGCTGGGATACCGATATGCTTCGGATAAAGGCTCTTTATCATAAAGGAGAGCTTGGAGAAATCGTTTCGATTGAATCGAGGATTCATGGCTCAAGGGGCATCCCCGGGGATTGGAGAAAGAAAAAGGCACAGGGCGGAGGAATGGTGCTCGATTGGGGGGTACATCTTATCGATCAGGCGCTTCAGATTATTCCGGACAGCCCGGTAACCAGTGTATACGCACGCTTGGATTATATCACAACAAAGGAAGTTGACGACGGCTGTCATATTGTGATGGGATTTGAAAACGGAGTGTATTATACCGTTGAAGTGGGAACCAGTAACTTTATCAATCTTCCGAGATTTTATATGCGCGGTTCAGAGGGAACGGCAATCATCAGAAATTGGGATATGCCGATGGAGGTCGTCGTCCG
>USPP01000305.1 GCA_900556615.1 uncultured Eubacteriales bacterium | reverse complement strand
TTTTGCCGGACAGATGACGGGGGTGGAGGGGTATATAGAATCGGCATCCTCAGGCTGGCTTGCGGGAATTAATGCGGCAAAAAGAGCAAGAGGGGAATCCCCTTTTATACCGGAAAAAATCAGTGTGATCGGAGCGCTTTCCGGTTATATTTCGGACAGAACGGTTACCGCTTTTCAGCCGATGAACGCAAATTTCGGGATAGTAGAGCCTCTCGGCTACAGAATAAAGGGAGGCAAGACTGCAAAAAACGAGGCGCTTGCAAGGCGCTCGCTTGATTATATCGATTCGCTAAAGAAGACGGTATGCGGAAACTGTCGTACCGCGGTAAGCATAGAATAAGTGCTAAATTATAACGAATATATGGTTTTCGGCGCTCTTTTATAAAATCTGAACGGTTCGGATAGTGATGTCCGAAGTCAAAATAAGACAGCTACAAAAGGAAAAAACATATGAAAATTCTGATAGATATCATGAGCGGAGACAAAGCACCGCTGGAACAGCTTTGCGGAGCAGTGCAGGCAGCGGTGGAAACTCCTTCCGTATCTTTTGCTTTTATCGGAAACGAAGATATTATTCGTGCCGTTGCAACGGCAAGAGGGTTGAATGTTGATCTGCCCAATATAGAGCTTGTTCATACCTCTGAGGTTGTAACGATGGAGGACGCTCCGCTCAGCGTAGTGCGGGAAAAAAAGGATTCTTCGATGGGAACGGGACTTAAAATGCTTGCGGAGGGGAACGGCGATGCTTTTGTAAGCGCCGGAAACACCGGGGCGCTCCATGCGGGTTCCACTCTTATCGTAAGACGAATAAAGGGAATACAAAAATCAGCTATCGCAACGGTTTTGCCCTATCAGAATCCAACTCTTCTTATCGACAGCGGAGCCAATATCGAAATCTTTCCTGAGACATATGTTCAGTTTGCAAAAATGGGAAGTATTTATATGAACAAAATACTGCATGTGGATAATCCGCGAATAGGACTTCTCAATATCGGCGCGGAGCGTGCAAAGGGGACTAAAACCGTTGTGGAAGCGTATCCCTTGCTTGAAGAAGCTCCCGGTATCAATTTTATCGGTAATGTTGAGGGAAAGGAGCTTCCGATGGGAGCTTGCGATGTGCTTGTCTGCGATGGCTTTACCGGAAATATCGTATTGAAGCTGACAGAAGGCTGTGCTGCTTATTTGATGAAAAAGCTTAAGGATGTTTTCAACGAAAATCCTGTCACAAAAGTATCGGCACTCGGCGTAAAGAACGGTTTAAAGCGGATGAAAAAGGACTTTGATGCTTCCGAGTACGGAGGCGCACCGATACTCGGCTTATCCAAAACCGTTATAAAAGCACACGGGGGTTCGGACGCTACGGCAATCAGAAATGCCGTACGTCAAGCTATTAGCTGTGTGGAAAACAATGTTATTTATGAAATCGCGAAGCTGGTCGTGCCAGAGCTTATACCGCGTGAAAAGGACGGTATCTGAGAAAAAGCTGAACTGCCGTGCGCGATGTTTTCACGCTGAAAAGGGGTAGGAAGCGCACGGATGCGTTTTTGAAAACAAGCTTTCAGCAGGAAAGGAATGGTTACAGAAATGAACAGGCAATATCCGTTTCCGACGGAAGGGCTTGAAAAGAAAATCAAATATACTTTTTCGGATAAAAAAAAGCTGGAGTTGGCGCTGACACATTCCTCCTATTCAAACGAGATGAAGGCAAAGGATATACAAACGGACAGCAACGAACGTCTTGAATTTCTTGGAGATTCCGTGCTGTCGTTTGTTACAAGCGAATATCTCTTTTCGGAGTTTTCTCGGCTCCCGGAGGGGGATTTGTCGAGAATCAGGGCGAGCGCGGTTTGTGAAAAGACGCTTCATAAGCTTGCTTCCGCAATAAATCTGGGAGATTATCTCCTTTTGGGACATGGGGAGGAGAATACAAACGGAAGAAATCGCCCTTCCATCTTAGCCGACGCCTTCGAGGCACTGCTTGCGGCAATGTATCTTGACGGAGGAATCGGACCTGTGAAAGCCTTTCTGCTTCCCTGTATCGTTGCGGAGGTTTCTGCGATTATGAGAACGGGAAAGGATTTTGATTACAAAACCTCTCTGCAGCAGGTGATACAGCAGGAAAAAGGAGATATTCTTGAATATATTACCGTGAATGAGACGGGACCGGCTCATATGAGGGAATTTACCGTCGAAGCGAGGCTCAACGGCAATATTATCGGAAGAGGTGTCGGTACGACAAAGCGAGCCGCCGAGCAAAGTGCCGCTAAGGAAGCCTTGTCCCTCTTCGGAATCTGAGGCGGTATATGAAAAAAAGGCATGTTAACATTCCGGTTTTTATACCGCATCTCGGCTGTCCCAACGACTGTGTTTTCTGTAATCAGCGCAGTATTTCGGGGAAGCGTTCATTTGACGAGAGCGCCGTCAGAACCGAGATAGAAACGGCGCTTTCGACTGTCAGCGAGAATTGTGAAGCCGAAATTGCTTTTTTCGGAGGAAGCTTTACCGGTATCGACAGAGGACTTATGATACGATTGCTCGACACCGCTCAGAATTATGTTGACTGCGGGAGAGTCACTTCAATCCGTCTTTCCACTCGTCCCGATTATATCAATGATGACATTCTGACGCTTCTCTCCCGATACGGTGTAAAGGATATAGAACTCGGTATACAAAGCATGAATGACAGTGTGCTGTCTGCTTCCAAGCGGGGACATACGGCGGCGGATTCGGAAAGAGCCTGTCGGTTGGTAAAAAGCTATGGTTTTTCCCTTGTGGGGCAGATGATGACGGGGCTTCCTCTGTCAACTCCCGGCACGGAAATGGATACTGCCGAAAAAATCTGC
>USPP01000304.1 GCA_900556615.1 uncultured Eubacteriales bacterium | reverse complement strand
CATTCCACAGTTCGTCTGTTGCAGAAGTGAACAATAGGCGTTCCTGCATTTCCGCCACATAATTGACCAATCCCGTATCTAACCACAACAGCTTAGGACTTCTCTTTAAATCCGGAAGAATAGGAAACGAGGTGGAAATTAAAGGATAAACAAGTTCCAGTAAAAGCGTTTTCTCCAAAATCCTAAAGGCATCCCCCATCTCGGACGACTTGTAGGAAGAACCTGCGAATTTGGCAAACTGAAAGCGTTGTCCCGCCAATCCCCAACCGTAATTTAAGATGTAACGGAGTATATCTTGTTCTTTGTTCTTTTTTGCATACTTTTCAATATCATCTTTATAACCAGCTATCAACGAATTAAAAATATCATTCAGCCTTACCCAATCCTTGTACTTCGCATAGTTCGCCACCGCTTCGGGTAATCCGCCCACAATCATATATTTCCTGAATAAGTCCATCACATAGCTATGCACCGACTGTGGAACCGTCAATCGTTCTATTTGTTCCACTAAAACGTTTTCGCCCAATGCACCCAGAAATTCGGTAAAGGTACATGGATGCAAAGCCATATATTCCACACGCCCTACAGGGAAAGAAATATGGTTCCCCACCAGACTCTCCAACAATGACCCGGCGGCTATCACATGAAGATCAGGACGTTTCTCATAAAAATAGCGTAAAGACCTGACCGCTTCCGGTTCATTTTGAATCTCATCAATAAAGATAAGAGTTCGTTTATTTTCCATCCTGACACCTGCCTTGGCATAGATACCTGCCAGCAAATCATCAAACGATACTTCCCCGGCAAACAGGCGCGCATTTTCCTTCTCTTCCAGATTTAATTCAATAAAGACATCAAACTCTCGGGCAAAGAGCTTCACTAACGTAGTTTTTCCCACTTGCCTCGCACCTCTCAAAACCAAAGGTTTCCGTCCTTCCTTTTCGCCCCACCGATGAAGGGCTGTAAGAGCTAATCGTTGAAACATAGACAAACATTTAATATTCAATACAAAAGTACTGAATAAAGTCTAAAGCCAAAGGAAAAACAGGGTTATTTTAGATCAAAACCAAAGGAAAAATGAGGTTATTGTAACATCGACAAATCGACCTTGTAATAAGTTGGCGCCACATTATTCTTTTCAAGGAACATCACCATGTAAACGGGAGCATACACTAATTTGCCCTCCACTCGCAGATTATCATTACAGAACACTACAGCCTCGGAAAGATCATACTCTTTACAATCCATGATATTAGACAGAGCACGATGCACCTCATAATCCTTTCCCGACTTCACCTCGATGGGTAATACTTTACCATCAAGTTCGATGACAAAGTCCAGTTCGCCTCGCTTCTTATTGTTATAATAATAGGGATCTATACCATGCGCCACCAATTCCTGAGCAACCGCATTCTCGTATACGGAACCAAAATTAATATTCTTCTCCCCCCTGATAATTCGCAACTGAATACCTTCGGCGTATTGAGCGGCGAGCAAACCGATATCGTTCTGAAAAAGTTTGAACAGATTGCGTGAGCGAGCAAGCAATAAGGGTATCTTAGGTTCTTCCACATTATAAACAGATAATGCAACACCCGCATTTTTCAACCAAAGAAAACTGTTCTGATAACGTTCAAACTTGGCATTCTCGTTGAGCTTTTTCAAGATAAACCGTTTATTCTTGGCATTGAGTTCAGGCGGAATGAGATTAAAAATCTCTTCTATATAAAGTTTGTTATCAGGATCATATTGAGCAATGTCACGCTTATACAAACGAATGATATCCTGCTGCACAGCCATTACTGCTTGCAAATTATTACTCTCGATATATTTGCTCACGGCAGCAGGCATACCGCCCACAACCAGATACAAGCGGAACAATTCCATGATTTTAGAGTGGACAAACTCATCCACCGCCACGCGACTTTCCCAAGCATTACGCAGAGAGTCGATTATTTTATCATTAATGCCCACACACGAAATAAACTCCTCGAAATCGAGGGGATACATATCTTTGATTCCCATATATCCCACAGGTTCCGAACGCAAATCCTTCAGCTCTACACCAAGCAATGATCCACTCAAAATATAACGATACGAACCCTCATCTACTAAGAATTTGATGGCTGTAACCATCTCAGGACACTTCTGTACCTCATCGAAAAATATGAGTGTTTCACCTTTAATCAGTGGAATTGTAGTCATGGCCGACAGACGAAATAGTATATCCGCACTACCCTTTGCACCTTTGAAAACGTCTACAGCTTCAGGATTATCTATAAAATTTATCTCAACAAAACTCTTGAACGACTTTCCAAATTGCCGGATAGAATAAGTTTTACCGATTTGACGCGCGCCGGTAATCAGCAAAGCATTACGAGTGGTCTCATAATAACGCTTAATGTAATGGTCAATCTTTCTTTTCAGCATGGCTTCTACAGTTTATCCTAAACGACAAAAGCACCCGCTTGCCGTTTTTCCAAGACGAAATTAGTACAATTACTCCACTTATCCAAGGAAAATAGACGCTTTTATGCCGTTTTTCCAAGAAAACAAAAAAAACATCGAGTATTTCCTTTCATTCAGGAAAGATGTTATCAAGTCACTTTTTGCCATCAAGCAGAGCGAAATTCCTTTCGATGTCATTGAGCGCGATACAAAGTTACCGATAAATCGCAAAAAAACTCAAAAGACAAAGTAATGCTTAAAAAATAACTTGGTACATAAATGATAATTTAGCAGCGTAGCGCTGGAGCAAGGTTTCCCTTCGGCATGCAAGTAATTTTTCAGACGCGGATGACGCGGATTCTTTTTTCCTTCGGTGTGATATGCCGGTATGTATAGCGCA
>USPP01000303.1 GCA_900556615.1 uncultured Eubacteriales bacterium | reverse complement strand
CAGGCCGTTCTTTGCACGAGCAAAGAATGCCGGAAAAACATTCTCTCGACTCTTTCAAGAGTCCAATAAATTATTATTTATCCCCCTATCGATATAACCGAAAGAAGCAACGCGGCCTTATTACAAAAAGCCTCCGCTGCACAGTGCGTCAAAGCTCACGGAGCTTCCGCCGAGAAGCGCCGCATCAGAGGAATCGTGGGTAATTACCAGAATATTTTTCCCCGAAAGCTCTTTCACAACAAGCGCAGCGGCTTTTTCTTTCACGGCAGGATCAAGCCCCTTGAAGGGTTCATCCAAAATTACGGTATTGCCGCCGTCGCAGACCGCATACAGGATAGCTCTTGCCAGCGATACTCTCTGATTCATTCCGCCGGACAGCTCGCGGGGCTTTTTCAGCATATCATCATCGCTTAGCGATAAAAGAAGCAGAAGCTCTTTTGCGCGGTTCTCCGCCTCCTTCTGACGGCTGACGCAGGATACGTTTTCAAGTGCGGAAAAGGCAGGAAACAGGCGCGGCTCCTGAAACATATAGGTAACATATCCGATTATTCCGGAAACGGTTCCCGAATCGGGCTTATCAAGTCCGGCAATGATTCTTGCCAGCGTGGTTTTCCCACATCCGGATTTTCCGCTCAGACAAAGAATACCAGCAGGAAGCCTTGCATGGATATGATCAAGTATGATTTTGCCGCCGAAGCTTTTGGTTATTCCGTCGATTACGATTCCGTTCATACGCAGCTCCTGCCCTTGGTCAGTTTTTTCAGAAGAAAATCAAAACTTTTTTCCATAATAACGCTTAACATAATCACCGCGGCAGTCCATGCAAACAGATCCGCAGTCTCAAGATATATCTGAGATTCATAGAGCATAGTCCCGACAGAAAGCTTAGGGTGGCATAAAACCTCGGCAGCAACGCCTGACTTCCATGCCAAGCCGAGTGAGGTAATAAGCGCCGCCGCATATTGCGGTAAAACAGAGGGAAGATAAACCATTGTTACCGTCTTTTTTATTCCGATGCGATAAGCCCTTGCCGTCTCAAGAAGCTCTCGGTCGGTATCGGATATCGCCGTTTTGAGCGCGTTCCAGACAATCGGAGTCACCATCAAAAAGGAGATAAAGGAAGGCACATTGGAAGCCTTGAGCCATACGAGCGCAAGAATGATAAAGGACGCGACGGGAGTTGCTCTTATAACCGTCCCTACGGGGGAGAATAAGGTATCGAATATTTTGCTTGCGGCAGTCAAAACGGCAAGGAGCGTTCCGGCAAGAGAACCGCAAAGAAAGCCTGCCGCTATTCTGAGAAGCGACATACCCGCGGTTTTCCAAAAGGATAAGGTTCCGGCAAGCTCAAAAAGTTTTTTCGCGGTTGTAACCGGGGAAGGCAGCAAAAGCTTGCGGTCAACCGCGAGCGCCAGAAACTCCCAAAGCGCCGTCCAAAAAACGGCGCTTATGAGAACAGATATGATTTTTAAGGCTTTATTTTTTGTAATAGAGGCTTTCATCGGGAAGCTTTCCTCCGACGGATGCAGGCGAGGCGTCATAGAGAACCTTATAGAATTCGGTCAGAATCGAAACCATCTCGTCCCCGTCGATATATACGATATTACAGTTCGGGATCGCCTTTTCAGCAACAGCGGCAGAGGGAACAATTCCGATGTCGGCAATCATTGCCGCCGCCTCCGCGATATTATCGTTTACATACGCAACAGAAGCCTTGTATTCTTCAAGAAAGCTGTCGACAAGAGCCTTGTGGTTTTCAAGAGCGTCCTTGGAGACGACGATACAGCCCTGTACCGCCTCGCCGTCGCTGACCTTTTTCCATTCCTCGGTAAGGTTGAGAGCAATGCGGACATTCTCGTTTTTTGTGAGTACCGTTGTAACATTAGGCTCGGGAAGCATTCCGAGGACGGCGTCTCCGCTTGCCATAAGCGTCGCAAGCTCGCTGTGCTCGGTTTTATATTCCACGGTAACGGTATCGAGATTGTTTTTCTGAAGAATGTAATTCAGAATATATTCGGGAGTGGAAGCCTGACCGGTGGCATAGAGCGTTTTTCCGGCAAGATCGGAGATCGAGCTTACGGTATTACCGTTTTCAAGAATATAAAGCACGCCGAGCGTATTTACAGCGGCGACGAGATATTCGCCTTCGGTTTTCTTATTGATTACCGCGGCAAGATTCACGGGAACGGCGGCAATATCAAGGGACTTGGAAATAAGAGCCGCGCTGATATCGGTAGGAGAGGAGCTTAGGGTAAAGTCATACTTTTTGTCTGTTTTGTTATCGTTGATCAGCTTTGCCATTCCCATACCGGTCGGCCCCATTAGAGTGCCCACCCTGAGAATATAATCATCGGGGACATCGGTTTCGTTTTCCGAGATCAGCGCCGAGGAGGAGCCGGAGCCGGCGGTACTGCCTTCTTCCGATTGCTTGCCGCTTTGTGCGCCGTCCGCACAGCCCGCCAATACGGTGAGATTCCTTTGATTCGCAAAGTAACGGAAATGTTCATGATAAACGTTAAGATAAATACTGAAATTCTGATTTTCATGAACATTTCCGTTCCTTTGCGTATCAAAGGAATCCTTTCGTTTAAGATCGTGCCGAAAAGCAGCCTGTATTCGTTTGAAAGCCGCTTACAGGAGCTTTTTAAGGGCCTCGGGATTTTTTATGATAATTTCCTTGCCGTCTTTTTCAATCAGACCGTTCTCCGTAAAGCTGTCGATCATGCGGTAAAGCGACGCCCGTCCTATTCCGAGAAAAGAAGCAAGCTGCTTCATATTCGGAGCGGGATTTTTTTTGCATTCCGAAAGGTATTTTGCAAATCTGCGCTCGGCGCCGGATGCCGAAAGCTC
>USPP01000302.1 GCA_900556615.1 uncultured Eubacteriales bacterium | reverse complement strand
AGCGCTGACCGCCGACCGGGACAACACGTTTTATAAGCAGTTTGTTTCGAAATTCTTCATGCGTAAAAACTACGATATCTCCCGGCTCCGGCTCAGAATCAAGGTACACCAAACGTGAACCGAGCACAAGCGCTCCTTTCTGTATAGCCGGTTCCATCGAACCGGAGGGCACCTGTGCGTTTATAATCACAAAAAAATTGATCAGAAAGGCAAGAAGCACCGCCCCTCCCGGAATAATAAACCACAAGAATTCCCGCAGACGTTTTTTACTCATTAATATACCGAATTTTTACTCATCGTCGCTGTCATCGTCTTCTTCATCGCTGCCGTCCTCATCCTCATCCTTATGCTTCCGTTTGGAAACCGCGCGCTTCAGACGCCGCCAATAAAAACCGACCGCAGCTCCGGCGGCGATAACGACGCCGGCTATAATCTGAATGATAAAGGTCATGGCAGAGGGGTCGATATAAGCAAAGGCAGTCTGAACGAACATTATCATCGCAAGTATAAAAAAGGCAAGAAAAGCGAATATTTTTTTCATTTGTTGTTACTCCCGTTAAATATATTAATATATTGATTATGGAAACCTCTCAAAATTCACTGCCCAAATCCGGCTTGATCTGTTTTCCGTCATTCGTCACAATAATTCTTGTCAGACGGATACGCTGTCTGCGGAATTTTTGTTAGGCTGACAAAAAATCTCTTTACCATCTATGCACACTGAATTATCAGGGGTACCCTTATTTATTGGCATCGTAATACGGATATTGAATCGGATCAACGGAAACCTTTTCCCAATTATCAAAGTTATTGGCGTCACCGGTTATTTTATATGTTATGAGGTTTACGTCGCGTTTTGTTTTCAGCTCATTCGAGCCGTTCATCCAAAAATACCGTATAACCTCCTCATTCTCTCCGATATCCTCTATTGTCCGCCCATAGGCGGAAGAATCCAGCCCGAAATAAGACACTATGCTGGCTCTTAAATTATCCTGAGTAATCTGCTTATGGGACCGTTTCATCGGTTCGCTGCCGTCGGCGCCCGCCGGCTTCACAAATAGGGCAAGAACACGTTCTCCGTCAAGCTCAGTCATATACCCGGTTCTCGCATGATCTGCGGAAATTATGATCGTGGTATCGTCATACACGCCGAGTTTCTTCAATTCCTCGATATAATGGAAAACGGTATCTAAATTTCCTCTGATCTGCTTATGCCTGCCGGTCTCGCTGTATTCCATTCCCTGCATAGGTTGACAGTTCTCGTCCATTCGGAAAGGATCATGCGCTCCCTGGAGATGATAGAAAATAAATGAACCGGCGCTGTTTTCTTTGACGCTGACACCTTTTTCATTCAGCTCCTTGCGAAACAGAATATCGTCTGTGGAATAAATATTGTTCCGGCTCTCTTCGCCTCCGTAAATAAAGCCGTACGAAATATCGCCGGTATAAACATGATAATACGGCTTCATCATCTCGGGCATATAACGATATGCGGAAAGACCGTACATAGCGGAGAGTATCTTCATCGGATCCGCAGAATGAGTGGGGGAACCGATATTGGATATTTCCTCTTTACCGTATTCTGACTTTTCCATCATATAGGTTATCTCGGAATAAATTTTCGTTTCATAGCCGGCGTTTTTGATATCAGATAGAAATGTTCCCTCGCTCCATGCCTTTTTAAAGTAATCAGACATCGGAATCGTATAGTCGCACTTCACTCCGGTAAGAAAATAGGCAACGGACGGACAGGTACGGGAATAGCTTCCCGTAAAATTTTCATAATAGGTAAAGCCCTTAAACTCTTCTTTAAGCTCGGGATATTTTTCAAACTGTATGTCTGCATACCGTTTATCGAATCTGTCAAGCAGGAAAAATATTACATTCTTCTCCGGAGCCACCTCATATATACTATCCTTCGTTAAAAAGCCGTCGTCCGAAACATTGGTAAATTTTGCCGTAACCAGAAGGGATACCAGCGCGGTTGCCTGTGCGCCGACTATGATCACCGAAACAATCCTCACCGCATTCTTCCACAGCTTTCGGCTGAAAAACTGAAGCGCAAGGGGAATTAAAATGACTGCCGCCCAAAACAGCAGATTCAGCATCGCCGGCACTTTAAAGTTCTGCCAAACGACCTCGCTTCCGTCCAAAGTACCGTGATCTATATTCAGAAAATTCCCCTGAATATATCCGGCGAGTGTAACGGAAAACACAAGCGAAACCGCATAATTGTACACTTTTCCTCTAAGCAACACCAGAATCAAGGTAACCGCCGCCGTAAGAATCAAACCAGCAATTACGACAGGAGGAATCAGATACTTGCACGAAAAGGCAAAAAAGGACATGTTGGATATATAAAGCTCAAACGGTCCGAATACAAAAAAGGTAAATACAAAGGCTATCGCAGCGCATATGGCAGTTATCAGCCTTACGGAAAATTTTCGCTTATCCTTCCAGAGCATTGCCAGCTTATCACGAAAGCCCTGTTCCTTCTTTCTGTGTTTCATCTTTTTATTCCCGTTATCAGCAGGCATATTTAGATTTTCCGCTGCATTGCTTTCCTCAACTACGACCATCTCATTCAAATTATCTTCCAAAACTGCTATACCTTTCCTATTCTATGAAATAATTTCAAAACATACAAAAATTTCAACTCTTACAACTCTTTTTAAAGTCAAATCTCACATATAATTGTGAATTTTTAATACATTCTTCTTCATTCAGCTTACCGCCAAAACCATATTTTATCGGAAATATAGCCTTTTTGATAGAGCCAAAAATAAAAAGCTTATTTAAGGCAACACCGCACAATTACCGGCTAACGCCTTTATTGCGCATTTGCTTGCATCTTTTCCGTCATACTTCACAA
>USPP01000301.1 GCA_900556615.1 uncultured Eubacteriales bacterium | reverse complement strand
GCTGCCATTATTCTTTCCGGTGTTATGCTGAAAAAGACAAAAATGTTTGCCGGAGAGCCTGCTCCGTTTGTTATGGAGCTTCCTGCTTACCATTTGCCGACCGTAGGAAATGTTCTCCGTTCCATGTGGGAGCGCGGATGGAGTTTTATCAGGAAAGCAGGCACTATTATACTTCTGTCCACTATTGTTGTATGGTTTACCACTTATTTCGGTTTTGCAGACGGTACCTTCCGTATGCTGTCCGAGGAAGAGCTTGATTACTCTCTTCTTGCCGCTATAGGCAATGCGATAGCTTGGATTTTCAAACCTCTCGGCTGGGGAACCTGGCAGGCAGCCGTTGCTTCCATCACCGGACTTGTTGCAAAAGAAAACATTGTCGGTACCATGGGGATTTTCTACGGAGGCGGCGCGGGAACGGTTTATCAGAATTTGGCTTCCGCATTTACCGGAATTGCCGGTTATTCCTTCTTGGTGTTCAATTTGCTTTGCGCACCCTGCTTCGCTGCTATCGGTGCGATCAAGCGTGAGATGAACTCTGCAAAGTGGACGTGGTTTGCAGTCGGTTATCAGTGTCTGTTCGCCTATGCCGCATCGCTGATG
The DNA here is from genome assembly GCA_900556615.1 of uncultured Eubacteriales bacterium. Lineage (GTDB taxonomy): Bacteria > Bacillota > Clostridia > Oscillospirales > CAG-272 > Colimorpha_A. The sequence goes on along the minus strand of USPP01000301.1, from coordinate 2,279 downwards.
GTTTATCAGTTCGGTTCCGCTTTCACAGGCGATTTAAACGTGCTTGGATTGATTGCTGCTATCGTTGTACTTGCTTTCATGCTTTATATGCTCTTCAGACCGTATAAAGAATCCATTCATCTGACTTGTAAGGTTAAGGCGACAAAATAATAAATGTAAGAAATGGAGGCTGAATAAATGCTTGGTTGGCTTTTGGAAAATATTGCGACAATGATTATTTGCGCGGTATTGATTGCCGTGGTTGCCGTCATTATAATCAGCATGGTAAAAAACAAGAAAAAGGGAGTTTCCTCGTGTGGATGCGGATGCTCGAATTGTGCGATGAGCGATGCTTGCCATACTAAGAAATAAAACAATAAGGTAATACCGCACCATTATGACGGCGTAGCTGTACAACCATCATTGTGCGATGTTGCCTTAAACATCAGGGAGGCAATGATGAATCAATCATGTGTCTCCCTGTTTTGTAATTTGAAAACAGATGCTCAAGCGAGCGGTTTAAAAAATTTTTTCTGTTGAACAGTCCGCCGCAGTGTCTCTCTTGACTATAGGGAGAGCGGATTGTATTCTTGTAAAAAAATAAAAGGTTCCTCCGTTAAGGGAAACAAGAGAAAAGGGCGGTCGGTAATCCGCCTTTTTATATGTGATTCGTTCGGTTTTATTTTAATATTTTAGGTTTCAAGCGCTACGTATTGACAAAACGCCGCGTTCCGTCGGCAAGATAGATGTCCGGGGGCTTGTGTTAAGGCAACACCGCCGGGTGCACGGAGCTAACGCCTATGCTTGCATCTTTCCATCATATTTCACCAATTTCGTCGACAGAAGAGCTGGTTTTGCCTCCTCAATTGGTATTGTCTGATGAAAAATCCGGCAGCGCAGCTATACAACCATCATTGTGCGGTGTTGCCTTAAATTTCAAAACGGAGTTCACTTCGGAATTTTTCCTTCAGGTATCTATACGCTTATACGCCATTATGATAAATATTGACAAATCAGCAAAAATGTGATATTATTTCAGGATAGGCGGGTATAAGTTCTGAAAGAATGATTGGATATAGATGATGAACGTTACTGTAGTCGTTTTCATATGCTGATAAAATTTCGGCGTTATCATAAGAAGAAATATACCGCTTATCATTCAACGGATTTGAGCGGCTTTTTGCCGTCTTGATGTTTTGCGGGAAAGGAATGCCTTTTCGGAAGGCTTGGGGCTTTTATGAAAAATGAAAAAACTCTTGCGTATATTAATTTCTATGCGATTCTCGGAGCGTTATCGGAGCTGTGTCGTCTTGATAAAGGAGCCGCTGCGCTTATATCGGATAAAAGCATATCGGTAGGGATTGCTGTCAAGGACGGTCCGTCCGGGACGCTTGTGTTTGACAAAGGAAGCTGCCGTGTTTTTGACGGATTGGAAAATGTTGACATAAAGCTTCCTTTTTCAAGCTGTGCAAAATTCAACGGAATGATCAACGGTACCGTTACGCCTATTCCTTCGAAGGGATTTACAAAAATCGGCTTCCTTACGAAACAGTTTACGATGCTGACGGATATCCTTACTAAGTATTTAAGAGCAACGGATGAAGATCTGAAGAATCCTGAATTTTTCAGAATCAGTACATATCTGACTTTTTATGTGGTAGCAGAGGCAATATCCCAGATCGGAAATCATGACGATATCGGAAAAGCAAGCGCTTCGTATATTGTCGACGGCACAATAAAGCTTGCTGTCGGAGACGAACTCGGAGCGGCTGTTATTGCAGAGAAGCATCGGCTCAAAACGGTTCATTCCATGCCTGATTCTTTCCTGTCCTATATGATATTTGAAAATCTCAGCCTTGCCAATGACTTGTTTGCAGGCAGAGTCAACAGTGTTGCCTGCGTAGGAATGGGACGGATTAAAATCGGCGGAATGATTTCTCAGATAGATAATGTAAATCGGATTCTCGACCGCGTGTCGCTTTATCTTGCTTGATCAATACGGAATAGAAAGGCAGAAAACCAATGCATAAGATAAATGATTATACCAAAAGCCGCGAAGCATTTATTCGCGCCGAAAAAGTGATTCCCTCCGGAATATACGGTCATCAGGGCCCTGCTGAGGGGTGCTATGTTCCGGTTGACGCATTTCCTCTTTTTTCTCAGAGAGCACAGGGAAGCTATTTCTGGGATGTTGACGGCAACAGATTTATTGATTACATGTGTGCATACGGTCCGAATATACTAGGTTATAACGATCCTGATGTTGACGCAGCGGCGGCGGAGCAGAGAAAGCTTCCCTG
>USPP01000300.1 GCA_900556615.1 uncultured Eubacteriales bacterium | reverse complement strand
ATAAGTGATATTCCCTCTCCGGTCACGCATTCCTCGGTTGACACTCTCTTTCAAAATAATTTAAGGCAGCACCGCCCGCCGGGTTCACGGCATATCCGCTTGTCCCTTTCCCGTCATACTTCACAAATATCTTCGACAGAGGAACCGCTCTTTCCTTCTCATTTTGTATTGTTTGACGAAAAATATGACTGTGTAGCTCTAACTCCGGAACCGGCGGTATTGCCTTAAATCTTTTCAACCTGACAGACCGTGAGAGCCCTGTCAGACACGCTGAACTTAATTTCAAAACCCGCAAACGAAAAGCCGTAAATGCGCGCCGGCTCATTCTGATATGACGGACGGGGATCAGAGCGCAGAATTTTCACCAGCGCTTCCCTTTTGTCCGCCGGCAATTTATCGCTCAGCTCCGATGGAACGACAACCTCCAGCTTATCTCCTTTAAGAGCTTCCGCAAAACCGCCCTCGGCGTCCTCATGACTGTCGGTATAAGGAAGATACGGTTTTATGTCGTAAACCGGAGTTCCGTCCATCATATCAGCCCCCGACACCTCGATCACCGTAATTCCGTTTGTATACCTGATACTGCATAGCTTAACGCAGCTTAACCCTACCGGATTCGGGCGGAATGGAGAGCGCGTCGCAAATACGCCCATTCTTGTATTTCCTCCGAGGCGCGGAGGCCTTACGGTCGGTGACCACTTGCCGCGTGCCGCCTCGGAAAAACCCCATATGATCCATATATGAGAAAACTCTTCAAGCCCTCTGAAGGCTTCGGGAATAGAATACTCCTTTTTAAATACAATATAGCTTTTAAGTTCTCCGATAATCCCGCTTTGCCGAGGCAAGCCGAATTTTGTCGGAAAATCACTTTTTATTTGAGCAATTACATTGAAATCCATAATCATTTCCTTAAATCATTGACTTTATTTTCCCTATCTGTTAAAATGTCTGAAGCAACGCTCCGCTTTTGGCTCGGAGATATACGCTCATCTTTTCGGTAACTACACAGGAGATATCCGCTATGCTTGAAATCAAACCTATTGAAGATAAAAAAGAACAAGAAAAAATATGTATGCTCTGCGGTATAAAATACCGTTCGGAGCTTTTCGCCTATAAGGCGTACGAAAACGAAAAGCTTCTCGCCTCCGCTCAGTTTGATATCGGGGGTAAAAACGCCGTTATATACGATATGAGACAGGTTATCGGAAGCGAGAACGATTCTGAAGCTATGTTTATACTCGGCAGAGCAGTGCTGAATTTTTTAGATCTCTGCGGAGTCGAAACGGTATGCTTTATAACGGATGACGAATACAGCTTAAAAACAGCAAAGCTGATCGGATTTAAAGAGGAAAACGAGAAAATGACAATAAGCCTGGAAGGACTTTTCACTTCTCCCTGCCAGCACGGGAACTCCTATCCGGACACACAAAAAAAGCTATGAACTTCATGCTTCCCGACTATGTTTCGTCTGCGATAAACAGGCTTAAGAATGCCGGCTACGAAGCATACGCCGTCGGCGGCTGTATCCGTGACGCGATCATGCGGAAAGAACCTCACGACTATGACATATGCACCGATGCAGAGCCACAGGAAATCAAAAGGATATTCACCGATTCGATAACCGTAGATACCGGTATAAAACACGGTACGGTTACGGTCATCTCGGAAGGAAGAAGCATTGAAATCACTGCTTTCCGAAGTGAATCGTCTTATTCCGACGGCAGGCATCCCGATTCGGTAAGCTTTACAAAAAACCTTTTTGATGATCTTGCGCGCAGGGATTTTACCGTAAACGCTCTTGCCTATTCCGACGAAACCGGAATGATCGACGTTTTCGGCGGAGCGAAGGATATATCCGACAAAATGATCCGATGCATAGGAGAACCGAAAAAACGCTTCGGAGAAGATTATTTGCGAATACTGCGCGCCATTCGTTTTTCATCAGTGCTCGGCTTTGAAATAGAACCGAATACTTCAGATGCCATGCTTGACATGAGAGAAAATCTGAAGCGAATAGCCCCAGAGAGAATTGCCGCAGAACTAAAAAAAACCGTGTGCGGCAGCAGCTTCGAACAGGTTTTCATGAAATATACCGAAATCTTTACCACCGTCATTCCGGAACTGAAGCCCTGCGTCGGCTTTAATCAAAAGAATCCGCATCACCGGTTTGAGCTTCATACTCATCTTGCAAAAACCGTCTCGGCTTCCCCTGTTAACTATATCTCACGGCTCGCAGCGCTTTTTCACGATATCGGAAAGCCGTCGGTCTTGTCATACGATGAAAGCGGTATCGCCCATTACTATTCCCATGCATCGGTAAGCTCGGAAATAAGCGAAAAAATACTCAGGCGGCTTCATTTCAGCAATTTGGAAATCTCTAAAATTACAACGCTTATCCGATATCATGACGGCGTTATTGAGGAATCTGAAAAAGCGGTAAAAAGGCGGCTGAACAAGCTTGGAGAAGAAGCTTTTTTTGATCTTGTCGCCCTCCAGCGTGCCGATAACGCCGCCCAAACCGAGGATTCATGCTTCAGAAGCGCACATTGCGATAAGCTATGCCAAATCGCAGGAGACATCATCTCAAAATCAGAATGTGTATCGCTGAACCGCCTTGCCGTAAACGGTTATGATATGCTGTCCCTCGGTCTTTGCGGAAAATCGATAGGAGATGCGCTTTCCTTTCTGCTCGACTCCGTTATGAACGGGGAAATCGCAAACGAAAAAGAAGCCCTGCTCCAATATTGGGAGAAAAACAGGAACCGTTCTTCTCCGTCTTGATCCCCGGACTCACGGGGCAGTCGCACTAACGTGCGACTGCCCCACGAAGTCGGATTTTGCGGATGAAATCCGCAATTTTGACCATTTAAATTCATAATAATCCAAAGAA
>USPP01000299.1 GCA_900556615.1 uncultured Eubacteriales bacterium | reverse complement strand
CTGTCGCACTAACGTGCGACAGCCCCACGAAGTCGGGTTTTGCGGATGAAATCTGCAATTTTGATCATTTAAATTCATAATAATCCAAAGAAAATACAGTCAAAAACACCCGATTCGGCTTTTCCCGGTTTCCCGACCGGGAAAATGCCGGGCTTGTTGCTTAACGCAACAGCCCGAAAAAAAACATGAACAGGAAGCCGATGTTTTTTCGAGCTCGCTCCGTGACCGGGGGAAACGTCAATATATATCATGCCGTCAAGATGCAAGCTATGAATCCGATGGCATTGCCTTACCCATATTCCTGCGTTTTTTGGCCTTTCCATTCAAAAAATCATCTCGAAAATCTGCATAGCCGATTTATTCAGCAATTCTTTAGATCACACTTGTTGTATTTATTTTGAGAATTTATTGCTGCAAATTCTTCTAAAAAAATCATCACAAATTCTGCTAAAAAAATTATCATTGCCCTTGACACTGCCCTGCACGATGTGTTATAATATAAAAAATAAATCTTTAAGGCGATACAGAGAGATCGACAAGGTTGCATATACCGCATAAACGGACGTATAGCGTGCGTATGTTTTTGTGTACGATGATTTAGAACCTTGCCGCCCGAGCAGGTTCTTTTTTATCGCCCGGACAGGAGAAGCTGTTGTGAATACTGTTTTAAAAAATGCCCTTGTATATACCGATCATGGCTTTTCTAAATTTGATATAACTATTTCCGGCGGAAAAATCGAGGCATTTGACGAGATAACTTCCTCCGATCTTCCTTCATTTGTTGATTGCTCCGGCAGATATATTTTCCCCGGCTTTATCGATGTGCATGTGCATTTCCGAGAGCCGGGATTTGTTTATAAAGAAACGATCGCTACCGGAAGCCGTGCGGCAGCTCACGGCGGTTATACCACCGTTTTTACCATGCCGAATCTGAAGCCCGTACCCGACAATAGAGAAAATCTTTCGCTCCAGCTTGACGCGATAGAGCGGGATGCAGTGATAAAAATTATCCCTTACGGTGCGATATCCATAGGAGGGAAAGGAGAAAAGCTCTCCGATATGACCGATCTTTCCCCTTATGTCTGCGCCTTCTCCGATGACGGCAGAGGCGTGCAGAACCGTGAGGTTATGAAAGAGGCGATGCTTACCGCAAAACGCCTTAACAAAGTGATCTGCGCCCATTGTGAGGATAACGGTCTTCTTCACGGCGGCTATATTCACGACGGAAAATACGCTGCCGTACACCGGCACGCCGGCATTTCTTCAGAAAGCGAATGGCGACAGGTTGAAAGAGATATTGAGCTTGCTTATGAAACCGGCTGTGCCTATCATGTCTGCCACATTTCGACAAAAGAGAGTGTTTCCCTCATAAGAGATGCAAAGAAAAGCGGAGTCGATATTACCTGCGAAACCGCACCTCATTATCTTGTCCTCTGCGACGAGGATTTGCGTGAGGAGGGGCGCTTTAAAATGAATCCGCCGCTTCGCTCCGCCGAAGATAAAGACGCCCTTTTGCTCGGTATTGAAGACGATACAATCGATATGATCGCCACCGATCACGCCCCCCACTCCGCAGAGGAAAAATCCCGCGGGCTGAAAGACAGTCCTTTCGGGATAACCGGAATAGAGACTGCTTTTCCTCTGCTATATACGAAGCTTATTAAAACCGGGGTTTTTCCTCTTGAAAAAATCATTCGGCTTCTTACCGTAAATCCGGCAAAGAGATTTGGTCTTGAAAGCGGAATCCGACTCGGCGCACGAGCAGATCTGACAGTTTTCAATCTCGATGAGCTTGTTTCCGTAAATAACGATTTTTTCCTTTCGATGGGCAAAAGCTCTCCGTTCATAGGAGAGAAGCTTTACGGAAAGTGTGAAATGACGATATGCGATGGCAAGGCTGCTTGGCGGATATAATGCGGCGCCGTTGTCGCAGACAGCGGGGAAGTAAGAAGCTAAATGTATTACCTTAATCAATTGCTGCTTCCCGCAGGCAAATTCTGTATCTTACCCGCAAAGCGAGTGGTCATCAAGGAAAACTCCTTAAAAAATGCAAAGGAAAATATGAATTGCCCGAATTTTGATTCCCTTCAGATATATTTTCCGGCTTCCTTTTTCGGCATAAAGCAAGCTGTAAAAACATAAAATTCACTCTTTAATTAGCCGATACTGAAAATAAATCTTGGTCCCAAAACAGAAATTGCTATCCTGTGAAAACTAAGGCAACACCGCCGGGTGCACGGTTAATGCTTTTGTTGCGCATCTTTTCCGTCAACCTTCACAAATTTCGTCGGCAGAGGAGTCATCTTGCCTCCTCAATTGGTATTGTCTGACGAAAAATCCGGCGGCGCAACTGTACAACAATCATTGTGCGGTATTGCCTAAAGGGTACCTCTAAAAAAATCAACCTGTTACGGAGGAATATAGAAATGAAAAGAACCGATATCAAAAAAATACTCATTATAGGCTCCGGTCCTATCGTCATCGGACAAGCTGCAGAATTTGACTATGCCGGCACACAGGCTTGCCTTGCCCTAAAAGAAGAGGGGTACGAAGTGATTCTCTGCAATTCCAATCCCGCTACCATCATGACCGATACAACCGTTGCCGATAAGGTTTATATGGAGCCTCTCACTCTTGAATATATTGCCAAAATCCTCCGGTATGAGCGTCCCGACGCCATCGTGCCGGGGCTGGGCGGACAGACGGGCCTGAACCTTGCGGTGCAACTTGCCAAGAAGGGTATCCTGAAAGAGTGCCAGGTCGAGATCCTGGGCACCTCGTTCGAGTCGATCGAACGCGCCGAAGACCGCGAACTTTTCAAGGAGCTGTGCGAGTCGCTGGGCGAACCGGTGATCGAATCTAAAATCGCCATGTCGGTCGAGGAGGCCGTGG
>USPP01000298.1 GCA_900556615.1 uncultured Eubacteriales bacterium | reverse complement strand
CTGCCCCTTGAATCCCGAAAAATCTGACGGCGCATCTGTACTGTCATAACCCGGCGGTATTGCCTTAAATCTAAAAGGGGCTGCGTGCGGGAACGTGTATGCCCCTTGAATATTTTTCGTGCCGAAGCTTTTTGTTTCTTACGCAATCGGATGTTTGCCGCATTCATTGTTCGATTAACGGCGGCTTCTTTATATCCCGTAACTAAAAAAAGGAGACGGAAGCAGAAGCTTCCGTCTGTATGGTAAAATGTGATGATTGATTTGCTTACCGTTGAAAAACAGTTTATTTCTTCCCATATTAAGGTCGGAGGGACGGTTGCCGATTTTACGATGGGAAACGGTCACGATACTCTTTGGCTTTCGGAGCAGGTGGGAGAAAACGGAAAAGTTTATGCCTTTGATATTCAGAGAGCGGCGCTGGAAAGCACAGATACCCTGCTGAAAAAATCAGGCTGTCCCGAAAATTATACTCTTATTCTCGATTCCCATGCCAATGCGGAAAAATATATTGAAGGTAAAATCTGCGCGGGAATGTTCAATCTCGGTTATCTGCCGGGCAGCGACAAAAAAGTGACGACTTTGCGAGAATCAACGCTTGCTGCGGTAAAAGCGGCGTTGAATCTCCTTGAGGACGGGGGAGGACTGCTTGTCGCCGTTTATCCCGGACACGCGGAGGGTACGCTTGAAGGAATCATGCTTGACGAATTTTTTTCTTCTCTTGACAGAAAAAAGATTTCAGTTTCAAAGCTGATGATAGTCAATTCTCCCACGTCACCTTTCTTTTTTCTTGCCGAGAAAAAGTGAAGTCTTGCAAATGTCTGCGGAAATTTCACTTTTTTGGCACTTTTTAGGCAATATCGCATGGTTCTGATGTACGACGCGCAGTCCGGTTTTTCGTCAGACGGCACCAATTGGGAAGGCAAGAGTGGACTCCTCTGCCGGCAAAATTTGTGAAGGGGATCTCTAAAAATTCACTGTTCACAGGGGCCTTCCTTTCTTTTCTTATCCAGAAAAGTTGTGGAACGTTTCTTCGGCAATTTACTTTATATGGATTCCGAACATCGAAATTTTATTTTTTTACGAAAGCCGGCGGAAAGGTCCTCTTTTTCCTCTAATATGATTGATAAAAGAAAGGAATAAGTATTCCTTATGATTGAACAACAAAAAATTAAGACCGTAAAGATCTATGATAAAGATCCGCTTTGTACCGAATTTGAAGCTAAGGTCATTTTCTGCAAAAAAAACGTAAAGGGAAGATATGAAATAATACTTGACAGGACGGCTTTTTTTCCGGGGGGAGGAGGACAGGTCTGCGACACGGGGATAATCGCTTCTGTTTCCGATGCGCAGAACGGAACCGCCGTTCTTGAGGTTAAGGCTTCGGGAGAGAGCATTGTCCATGAAACCGATCGATATTTTCCTCCGGAAACAGCAGTATTGGGCTGTGTGAATAGAGAGACTCGTATTTCCGGAATGGAGGCGCACAGCGGCGAGCATATCGTTTCCGCGCTTATGCACAGACGTTTCGGCTTTCATAACGTTGGCTTTCACATAGGGAGCAAGGATATAACCGCTGATTTTGACGGAGTTGTCACAGAGGAGCAGATGGCTCTGATAGAAGATGAAGCAAATGCCGCCGTAAGGGCTGATCTTCCGATTACCGTTGTCTATCCCGACGAAAAGGAGCTTGAAACGCTTGAATACCGGAGCAAGCTGGATCTTACCTCCGATGTGAGAATTGTTTGTATAGGAGAGCTTGACAAATGTGCCTGCTGCGCGCCTCATCTCCCCAGCACGGGACGGATCGGTCTCATAAAGATTACGGGCTTTGTTCATTACAAGGGGGGCATAAGAGTGCATATGCTCTGCGGCTCTGCGGCGCTTTCTTATGTCCGGGAGGAAGAGAGGATAAATGCCCGTCTTTGTACGCTTCTGTCCTCAAAGCCGGAAAAGCTTTTGGAATCGGTTTCCCGTTTGCTTGATGAAAATAAAAAACTGAGCGCGGAGATTGCAATGCTCAATGACTCAGTAAATTCTGCGATTTGCCGTACTCTTGAAAATAATTCCGTTCCCCTTTGTCTGTTCGATGGCAGAAAAGATGTAACCGCCATTCGTAAGCTGGCGATTTCGGCATCAGGGTATATAGGACTTCCGGTCGGCGTTTTTGGAGGTTCTGATGGAGATTTCAGATTTGTGATCGCCGGCTCGGATTTGAAAGCCCCATATTCGGTTTTTTCAGACTTGCTGAACTGCCGCGGAGGAGGCTCGGATTCTCTTGTTTGCGGTTCCGTATCTGCCTGCCGCAAGGAGATATCGGAAGCGTGGACAAAAGCTTTTGCTTCTGCTTTCGAAATAAAAATGTATGATTAAAGGGTACCTTAAAAACCTCACTGCCCCAATCAGGCTTGATCTGTTTTCCGTCATTCGTCACCAAATCCTTGACATCTGTATGCGCTGTCTGTGAATTTTTTGCTTAGACTGATGAAAGAATCTCTTTGCCGTTTATGAACATAAAATTATCAGAGGCACCTAAAAACACAGCGGCTTTTAGCGTCCCTCTATAAGGCTTTTCTGCTTTCTTTAAGGAAATATCGCCGGGCTCTGCACCTGTGGGGTAATTTTCTGTCATTCTTTACAAATTTCATCGGCAGAGGAGCGCTCCTGCCTCCTCTATTGGTATCGTCTGACAAAAAATAGGACTTCGCGTCTGTACCGTCAGAAACCGGCAGTATTGCCTTAGAAATTTTCCTTTCCCCTTCTAAACAAAATATTTACGGCTGGCGGTAAAGCTGTTATCTGAATAAACAACAAACGGGCTGTTGTGTTAAGCAACAAGCCCGGCAATTTCCCGGTCGGGAAAATGCCGAATCGAGTGTTTTTGACTGTATTTTCTTTGGA
>USPP01000297.1 GCA_900556615.1 uncultured Eubacteriales bacterium | reverse complement strand
TTATCAAAAGTTCCCGGCCACAAGCTTCCAAAACGGGAATTATAGTCGCAGGAATCATAGCAGGGTTGCCTGTCATGCGCCACTCTCCAGTTTCCGCCCGACGGCTCATATACCGTAATACGTCCCTCCGGCTCTCTCACCCGGAACTGCTTATTATTGGAATTTGTAGCATGCGACTGACCGGCAATAACAAAGACCTCTCCAACGCCGAACGGCTCAACCGATGCAGATACTGTCAGTGCGAACCATCCGCCCTGCGGTACAAGCAGTTGTGTCACATAGAAAGCCCCTTCACGGCAGACCTGATTATGTACCTGTGAAACAATCGGTGCTCCGCTTCTTATATCGGTCACGCTGATGTCGCAGGAAGTTATCTCCGTTTCTGATTCCAGCCTGATCTTCGCACTGCCGCCACGCTGAAATACCCGATAGGGCTTGGGCGAAATAATCCTCATTCCTTTACCACCTTATCGATGAAATCATCGATTGACGCCTGAACCTTACTGTCATACTGCTGATAAAGAGTAGCAATGCTTTCTGTGGTGTTATTGGTCCATATTCTGAGGAATGCCGAATTAAAAGTACCAAACTGGAAAAACTCTCCCAAATCATAAACGCGCGTTGCGAAAATAAGGTCAAGCATATCCTTTGCTTCCTCATCTCTTGTATTTCTTACTTTTACATAGATGTCATAATATTCGGGTATTACGGTATATTTTGATTCGGCGGCAAGCGCTTCGAGAATAACCGAGGTTCTGTCAAGATTATTATTGGTTTTCGGAACAGTCAACGCAGAAGAAAAGTGTATCGAAACAGAATGACCGTATTCCTTTTGCGTCTCATCGTACTTCGGCACCGGCATAATTCCGAAATCTGCCTCCATATCATTAAAGTCCTGCGCTCTGAATATGGCGTCGGTATAGAAAAGCGCTCTGTTATCCGCGAAAATATCGCCACTGTTGTCTCCGGTAGCCTTTGAGAGATGGAAGAAATATTCCTCGTTAAAAATAATATCGGATATTCTCTGCGCAACCTCAACAGTACGCGTCTCGCGGAAGCCGGGAACCGGGAGATCTTCGGAATCCTTCGTTGCATATCTTGCACCGCCGCCATGAAGCATAATATAGGTAAGGTCGTCAAGCGATACCCAGCCCCATGTATCGTTTTGATCCCAAACGGAGTCTCCGTTATCCAGAGTAGCCTTTTTTGCCAGCTCAATCATTTTATCCCATGTCCACTCTCCGCTTTCCACGAGCGGATAGATTTCACCGATATTAAAGTCTTCCTGAACGCGCTTATTGAACATAACGCAGGCAGTAGCGTTCTTATCGCGGAGGGTGATATCCGATTCTACCATATACAGCTTATGTGCAATCGAAAACTGACTTACCGAATTTTGGTCCCACCAAGGCTGTGTAAAGTCGCAGTATTTAAGCTCGTTCAAATCGATACAGAGATCGTTTGGAAGAACAAACTGCATTTCATGGGAACGCACAAGGAAAACGTCAAAATCCTGGTCTCCTGCGCCAACCTGCTGCTGATAGGTCTGCTGAATAGAATTGATATCCTCCTGATAAAGGCTTATCTTAATATCATACTGCTCCTCTATCTTCTTGTTTCGTGTATATATTGCCGTTCCGACCTTCGACTCGTCGGACGCCTCTGCCGAAATATCCTGTATCATCCCCCAACCATCGATGTCCCACTGGTCAAATGTAAACTCATATCCCTTATAGGTTTCATCGGGAAGGTTTGGATATATTCTGTCCTCTGACGTATCGACAGTGCCGCTGCTTCCGGCTGTACCGTCATTTCCCGCCGGTGTTTTTTTACATCCGGATACAACTGAAAATGACGCTATAACCAATGCTGCAAAAAGAAATAACGATATAATACTCTTCTTATTCATAGTATAAATCCTTTCTAAAGGTTTAGCGCTTATAGGCGCAGGTTGACGATCTTAATACCAACCGCGGCTTGATCTTAACACACTCAAAGCTCCGCCAGCTTCCGTCTATCAACGAATCAACGGTTCTCTCCGATATCATTGCCACATCCTGCTCTACCGTAGTGAGAGGGACTGTCGCAATTTCAGAGAAAATAAGGTTATCAAAGCCCATCAGCGATACATCGGAAGGAACCTTAAGTCCGAATTCGGTAAGCGCTTTCATAGCTCCGAGAGCCATAATATCGTTGATGGTAGTTACTGCGGTATAATCAAACTGTTTCTTGGTCAAGGATTCGCGCATAAAATTATAAGCTCTTGCAAAATCCGGCGAATCAACGGATTTAACATCAATAATCTTCTCGGGATCATATCCAAGCTTTTCACATGCCTTGTACGCTCCCTTAATTCGAAGCGAATTAGACGGAGAGAGCGGATTGGTACCGAGAAACAATATTTTTCTATGACCGATTTTCAATAAATAATCGTAAGCAAGCCGTTCTCCCATTGTAATATCCGACATCACTCTGTGAGTTTCCCATGCGGGATAGTAAGAGGTAGCAAAAGTAAACGGCACTCCCGATTTCTCCAGCATTTCCGAATATCCCGCTTTGCCGATTTTGTCGGTAACGGGAACGATGATAATTCCGTCAACACGGCGCGAGATCATATCAGATACGGCAAACGATTCATTTTTTTCGGATTGATTGGAAATGGACAGCATCATCCTGTATCCGTTTTTCGAAAGACAGTTATTGACACTTTCGGCAAAAACAGAAAAGAACGGATTTTCAAGATTCGGAACAATAAGCCCAACGGTAGAACTGACCTGCGTCGAAAGCTCTCTTGCAATGATATTAGGCATATACCCCATATCAAGAGCTGTCTCCTTTATTTTTTTTCTTACAGCCTCGCTTACCCCCGGCTTATTGTTAAGCGCCATGGAAACCGTCGCTTCGGTTTTTC
>USPP01000296.1 GCA_900556615.1 uncultured Eubacteriales bacterium | reverse complement strand
ACCCGCCTTAAAACAGTTTCTGATTACGGCATGGCGGTGTTTTGTAATGGTTTTGAAATGTTTAATAGGGTGCATGGCGGTCTACCTTAATATGCTGAATAAGTTTTTGATTCTGTTCCTTGTGTCGAACACAAGATTATATTGAAGCTGTGCGTAGGTGTTTAGCACCGGCACGGAATTGATATCGGAAATACTGTGAAACACGCCTCCGGCGTCAACATAGCTGTTGGCATTGATGATGGGATACTGCGGCTGAAGCTCTTCTGTGAGCCAGCGCTGGAAGGAGGTTAAAGGAATACCGGCGTGGCGCAGAAGCATTGCTCCAAGATAATTGAGGCTCGTATCTCCCGAATCCATTCGGTTATTCTCGCTGATTTCATAGTTTGACCATACAATATAAGGCGTTTGCCAGCGTATCTGCTGTGTTTTAAGATCAACAGACGATATATCGCTGATTCCGTTCATTTTCAGTATCGGCTTGGCAATGTAGTCATTGGGCTGATGATCCCCGAACATAAGAATGATTGTCGGTTCGTCAACATTTGAAAAATAATCTACAAGATATTCAAACGCCTCATCACTCTTTTTTATCAGGGAGAGATAGGTGGCAATTTCATAATAGGTGGAGGAAGAGTCTTTCGGAAGCTCTGTTATCTCAATATCCGGAGTGAAGCTGCTGACCTTTTTATAGCTTCCGTGATTTTGCATTGTCACACCGAAGAAGAACTGCGGAGAGGCGTCTCCGCTCTCACGTGTTTCCTCGTACAGAGAAATCAGTTTTTTATACATTCCGAGATCGCTTACATAGCTTCTTATCCGCTGTGCACCGGAAAAATCAGGGAGAAAATAGGCACTGTCAAAGCCCAGACGCTCATATACCTCGTTTCTTTCCCATCCGGAGGCAGGATATGGATGCATAGCAGTGGTAGAGTATCCAAGTTCTTCAAGCTGACTTACCATAGACGGCGTATCGGAGTTAATGTATTGCTGATAAGGGATAGATCCGGCAGGCAGATAAGCCATAGAGGTTCCTGTCAGAAATTCAAATTCCGAATTGGGTGTGTTTCCTCCCTTAACCGAAACATATACGTTTCCTTTTACCGTGTTATCGGTGAGAGATTGAATGAAGGGGAGATATTCTTTGTTTGTTGTAAATTCACCGAGAACCGATAAATCGGAAAACGCCTCGTTCATAATGACGATAATGTTCGGCTTGACTTCTTCCTCTTCCTTGAGTTGTTCATACTTCTCGTACAGTTCTTTAAGCTCGGAAACGGAATATCCCGAGGGCTTATCCATTTTAAGGTATTTGGTAGTCCAAATGAAACTCAGCGCCGTACCGTTGTATTTATAGAGATATTTTGAGGAGAAGAGATAGGGATAATACCCGTACTTTTTTTCAGCCTCATCCGATCTTGCATAAAAAACAAAGCCGGCAAGAGTGGAAAGCGAAATAACCGCGGCAACGATATTAATCCAGATCAGCTTTTTTTTCATTTTGAAACGGAAGCCGACAAGGAACCCGATACCGATCATAAAAGTAAAGGAGAAAAGGATAAACCAAAGCTTACTTGTCATTTTTATGGTGTAGTTGTCCAAAACCGACATGGCGGTTCCGAAGGAGAGAATATCCCATGGAAAAATAGGCGCGTCCCGAAAAGCGGTGGCAAGATAGTTTGCGAAACCGAATATCATGGGTATTCCTGCCGTAACCGCAATTGCCACATCTGAGCGGGTTGTTAAAAAGGTAAGCGTCAGACAGAGAATATAGAAAAACAAAACATTGAGCATAACAAGCTCGTCTTTCATAACAGGACTGTCTTTGAAAGGATTTCGGTTGTAATATTCAAGCAGAAAGAAGCAGGCAAACGGGAATGATGCATAGCAGACTCCCCCGATTACCGTGTTTATTTTTCCCCGTCCGATGATAGGGATAATGACGGATATGCCGAGCATGATTATCATCAGAATTAAATAGAGAGAATCTGTTTTTGTGCCTGTATTGTCTCCGGCATTACCGGAAAGCTGGAAATCTGTTGTGACAAGCGCAACCGTCATAAGAATGGCAAGCAGCAGGGCGGGGATGAACTTGCAGGAATATTTAACGATTTTTAAAATTTTATCTTTTTTATCAGGCAAATAAGCAGGGGCGTCCATCGTTGCGGGTATACCTCCGTGTGTTTTATTTAAGGCAATATCGCCGGGTGCACAGCTAATGCTTTTATTGCACATATGCCTGCCTCTATTCCGTCAACCTTCACCAATTTCGGCAGAGGAGTCACTCTTACCTCCTCAACTTGTAAGTCTGGAGAAAAATCTGGCGGCGCAGTTGTGCAATATTGCCTTAAAATTATTATTTAATTATTATATCATCATTTTACATAATTATCTATAACAAAATTATTAATTTTCAGGGTTATATAATAACTGAATATTTGCGACAATACCACCGGGTTCACGGATTGCGCCTTGACAGCATATCTGCCGGTCTATTTTCTGTCATATTTCACCAATTTCGGCAGAGGTGTCACTCTTGCCTCCTCAACTTGTATGTCTGGCGAAAAATAGGACTGTGTAGCTGCATCGTCAGAACCGGGCGATATAGCCTTGCGTTTTTTTATTTATACGAACGGAGAAGCTACGATATGGATAATTTGTGAAATTTTTTAATAGGGAGATGACAGCGTGAAATGATTGTGGTATAATATTAAGGCAATACCGCACAATAAAGGCATTACCTGTGCACCCGGCGATATTGCCTTAAAAGAAAGCATTGTAAAGCCTGATGTTATTCAGACTCACGGTTTATGAGGCTCCGCCCCAAACCCCGCCTCTTTCTTGAAAAGAAAGAGGGAAAGAAGAATAAGCCGAAAACGTCGTTTTCGGCGAGGGGATTATGGATTTTGCGGAAATATGCTTCTGCTTGGCG
>USPP01000295.1 GCA_900556615.1 uncultured Eubacteriales bacterium | reverse complement strand
TTTGTATTGTCTGACGAAAAATCCGGCGGCGCAACTGCACAACAATCATTGTGCGATGTTGCCTAAAAATTCAAAAGGAAGAACCCAAAATGACCGGAACAGAATTTTTTAAAAAAGCCTTTGCATCCCCTGAAAAAAAGACGAAAGCGGAAATATTCGGTAAGATACATATGCTCCCGATAGGAAATATCTATCCTAATTCGGCGCAACCGAGAAAAAATTTTGACGATGAAAGAATAATGAAGCTCGCAGAGAGTGTTATTCGGTATGGAATTTTGCAGCCGCTTACCGTGCGCTTTGCGGCAGATCCGCGCATATACTCCGAAAAGGATAGTCTTAAAGCCTACAGCTATGAGCTTATCGCGGGAGAGCGCAGACTCCGTGCCGCAAAAATTGCCGGATTTACCGAGGTCCCCTGTATCATTACCGAAGCAGACGGAAGACGTGCCGCGGAGCTGGCAATCATCGAAAATCTTCAGCGAGAGGATCTTAATATTTTTGAACAGGCAAGCGCAATAGGATCTCTTATAGACATATACGGTCTGACACAGGAGCAAACAGCAAAAGCGCTTGGTTTAAGCCAATCTTCCATAGCAAATAAGCTGCGGCTTCTGAAGCTTACACCGCCCGAGCGGAAGATCATTATTGACGGTTCTCTTACAGAACGACATGCGAGAGCTTTGCTGAAGCTCTCGGATTCCGATATCCGTCTTTCCGTTCTGGAAACAATTATCAAAAAAGAATTAAACGTCGCAGACAGCGAAGCACTTATCGATAAATATCTTTGCAACAGCGAAAATCCCTATGCGGTCAAAAAAAGGAAGACCGTAATAAAGGACATCCGAATTTTTTATAATACAATCGATCGAGCAATCATGGAGAAAGCAGGCGTCGATGTAGCAAAAGAAAAACGCGAAAACGAAGATACTGTTGAATTTGTTATTAAGATAAACAAACGATATGAACCGGCATAATATATTTCTTTTCAGTTTGCTCGCTGCCGAAAAATTTGTTTCATGTAAAACAAAACCATATCTGGTTTAATGCAATCTCGCAGCCGAGGTAAATTCTTAGCTTTTCTAAGAAAGAATTATTGGAAAATGTTTCACGTGAAACAAACTCAGGTTCAAAAAGAAAAGTTTCTCGATTTTCGCCCGCCAAGTTGTTCCCCGTTATGTACCCACATAAATCTTTTTGAATTTTACGATTTATTATAATTCCCGCTAAACAGCCAAAAACCGTTATAAAATAAAGCCAATTTCTTGGCGGTTTGGGTTGTTTATGTACAAGGGTTTTACGCAGAAATGTGTAAAGCCCTTGTACTCACGAATGGGCAACCTCATTCTGTAAGGCAGACGACATCAATGGGAATGAGCGCCAAAGCAATCTGTTTTGGTGGCACAGAATGAATAACTCCTGTTCGTCCTGCGCTAACCGCGAACGCATTCGTAGTTATTCAGCAGACATATAATAGAGGCTTATTATTTTCTTGAAAAAATCCTTAATAAATGAGATTCGAACTGCGCTCAGCTTAACTGTAACTGCATCCCCAAAATGTTTCACGTGAAACATTTTTTCATTTTTCGTCATTCGTATTATTTCTTTCAAGCTATTGACTTTTCAGACTCAAATTGATATAATATAAAGTATTATCAATCGATATTCAGGAGAATTTCCGTGGGAAAAATAATTGTTTTTGCCAATCAGAAGGGCGGAGTCGGAAAAACAACCTCTGCTGTCAATGTGGCTGCCTCCGTCGGCGCAAAAGGTAAGCGCGTCCTGCTTGTTGATCTCGATCCACAGGGCAACACCTCCAGCGGCGTCGGCATAAATAAAAAGAACATGAAGCTCTCGACCTACGATGTACTTATAGGCAGGAGCAGCGCCGAGGCATGCATCGTCGATACCGAATATAAAAATCTCGCCGTCATGCCGTCAAATATTTCTCTCGCCGGCGCGGAATTCGAGCTTGTAAGCTGTGACAAAAGAGAGCACCGATTAAAAAACGCTCTTGCGCTTGTCCGTGATAATTATGATTACATCTTTATAGACTGTCCTCCTTCCCTCGGCATTCTTACGGTGAACGCTCTTGCGGCAAGTGACGGTGTCATCGTTCCGATGCAATGCGAATATTATTCACTTGAAGGGCTTTCTCAGCTTATGTCAACCATAAAAACCTGCAAGAGGCTTTACAATCCGGAACTACAGATTCTCGGTATACTGATTACCATGTATAACGGCAGACTGAATCTATCCATGCAGGTAATGGACGAGCTTAAAAAATATTATGCGGGAAAACTCTTTAAAACCACTATTTTAAGAAATGTAAGGCTCAGCGAAGCACCAAGCTATGGTATGCCAATTATCTATTATGATAAACATAGTAAGGGAGCGGAAGCCTATAATGATGTTTCAGAAGAAATTATAGAAAGAATATAGCCTTCCCTCACTTCTTTAAGGCAGCACCGCCCGGCGCACCGCTTTTTGCGCATTTGCTTACAACTTTTTCGTCACACTTCAAAATTTTCATCGGCAGGGGAATCACTTTTGCCCCTCAATTGATAGATGAAAAATCTGGCGGCGCATCTGTACAACAATCTTGTGCGGTATTGCCTTAAATCCCATTTTCCTCTAAGAAAAGCCATCTGTTCGGGCAATGCCCAAATGAATTAAACAATTTCAATTCAATAGAAAGGTACCAAACCATGCCGAAACCAAAGAATACCGGACTTGGCCGCGGACTTGACGCTATCTTTATAGATAACACCGTTGAAGACAGCGGAAATGTGACCATGCTCCGACTTTCTGAAATAGAACCGAATCCGGATCAGCCGCGCCGGGAATTTGACGCGGAATCGCTTGCACAGCTTGCCGACTCCATTGCAACACATGGGCTGATTCAACCGATTGTCGTCAGATCAGCCGAAAACGACGGAT
>USPP01000294.1 GCA_900556615.1 uncultured Eubacteriales bacterium | reverse complement strand
GGCGAAAAATATATTCAAAATCTGCTTTGATATCACAGCAGAAACGGTTTTACGGAACAGATACCGATTGAGTCATTTTAGGGAACCTCTAAAAAATTCACTGCCCGAATTCGGTTCGATCTGTTTTCCGTCATTCGTCACAAAAATTCTTGACAGAGGTTACACTGTCTGCGGAATTTTTGTTTAGATTGACGAAAAAATTTCTTTACCGTCTATGAACATTGAATTTTTAGAGATATCCTTTAAGTATTCTGACGCTGAACGTCTTTTTCGTTTTCCTTAACCTTTTCAAGCAGCGCCTGAATCCGCTCCGCGGGCTTTAGAAGGTGACTTATTGTTTCATCGCGGTTAAGCGTATCGACAATAAGAGCAACATATTTACCGAGATCGACTTCTGCGTACCATTCGCGCGCCCGAAGCTCCGGAGAACGGTATATAAGGTTGGTAGTGAATATCTTGGTAAAAAGACCTTCCGAATATGCCTTGTCCATGGAGTCAAGACCTTCACAGAAGAGTCCGAAGGTAGCAAAGGCAAAGATACGTTTTGCTCCCCGTTCCTTCAGATTGGTAGCGACGTCGATGATTGATTGACCGGAGGATATAATGTCGTCTACAATGATTACGTCCTTGCCCTTGACGGAGCGTCCGAGATATTCGTGAGCTACGATCGGATTTTTTCCGTTTATGACCTGAGTATAGTCGCGGCGCTTATAGAACATACCGAGGTCAAGAGAAAGCATGGAGGAGTAATACATACATCTGGTCATTCCGCCCTCGTCGGGGGAAATCATCATCAGGTGGTCCTTATCAAGCTGCATGTCGGGTATTTTTTTTATAAGCGCTTTGATCATCTGATAGGTTGGCTGTACGTTGTCAAAGCCGATCAGGGGAATTGCATTCTGAATACCGATATTATGTACATCAAAGGTTACAATATTCGTAACCCCCATATTTTCAAGCTCTTTTAGGGCTACGGCGCAGTCAAGAGATTCCCTCACATGACGTTTATCCTGACGGCTCTCATAAAGCATGGGCATAATCACAGTAATGCGGCGCGCTTTTCCGGCTATGGCGTTGATAACCCTTTTCAGGTCCGCGAAATGGTCATCGGGGCTCATCGGAAATTCGGCTCCGTACATTTTAAATTTAACGCCGTAGTTGTACATATCCGCTATGATATATACATCATGTCCCCGCATGGATTCATGAAGCACTGCTTTTCCCTCGCCGTTTCCGAATCTTTTGCACTCCGGAACAACGATGTAGGAGGTGCTTCCCCTGCTTCCTCTCCATTCATGCAGATAGTCGTCAACCTCCTCGACAAACTGTTCGCATCCGGGCATTCCTATTACCGACAATTCACCGTAATAAGTGTTTTCCATCAGAAATAATGAGTCCGCTTTATGGGCAGACAACTCCTTCCGTACTTACTATATAAGATACAATATACTATTATTCGATATAATTATATCATATATTTATCGACTTATCAAGATGTGATTTCAGGTTTATTCATATTTTGACAAAAAAACAGCGACAAATTTAGGATTAACAATGCGGCGGATTTAGTGAAAAAGATAGAATCATGGATTTGCCTGTACAGAGAAGCAGTCTGAAAACAAACGGCTCCCCCTAACTGAAGACAAAGTATATTGCAGGGCTTCGTCTCATCTCTTGATTAAGGCAGCAGCGTCGATTCGTGTCTTACGCCTTGACGGCAATCTGCCTCTCCGCTTCCCGTCATACTTCATAAATTTCGTCGGCAGAGGAGCTGCTCCTGTCTCCCGATATCGTCTGACCAAAATATGACTGCGCCTCTGTACCGTCAGAATCCGGCGGTATGTCCTTAGGAATTTTCGCCCTTGAGAATCTATTTTAAAAGGGCGCCTCTAAAAAACATTGCCCAAATCCGGCTCGATCTGTTTTCCGTCATTCGTCACAAAAATTCTTGACAGATGGTTATGAATCTGTCTGTGGAATTTTTGTTTAGACTGACGAAAAAATCTCTTTGCCGTCTATGAACAGGGAATGATTGGAGGTGCCCTAACGGATATGGAAGAAAAAAGAATGCCCTCTTGTGTATATGATATGTATCTCCCAAAATGTCCGGCTTTGGGGGTGCATATCCATAAAGGAGCATCCGTTTTTATATTATTTTCTGATGTTTTACTGAAATTATACCAATGCGTATTTCCTGCCTTCCAAGCGAAGCTTGCTCCGGAGAAAAATAGATTGCTGTTTCCTCTTTTATGACGGATATGGACGGAAAGAGGCAGCTTGCGGTTGAGATTTTATCTATATGAAGGAATGTCGAGAGCTTCATCGCCGTTGATGCTGAAGAAATATGCTGAGCGGCGGGACCGACACATTTCTGATGACGGAGAATATCCTTTATTTCACTGCTTTGTTGTTTTTCTTTTTATCAGTCCGGCAATGCTGAACAGAACAAAAAGCAGAATGTTTACGCAGACAACGCTTGCACCCGGAGGCGTGGAGCGGAAGTATGAAAGCGCGAGTCCGGCGGTAAAGCTGACTACCGGGATAATTGCCGAGGATATGACCGTACTGCGAAAGCTTTTGAAGAGGCGCATTGAGGTAAGAGGCGGAAAGACAATAAGACTGGATATCAGAAGGGTTCCCATAAACCTCATTCCGAGTACTATGGTAAGGGCGGTCAAAACAGCGATTACCGTGTCGTAGAGTCCTGTTTTTATGCCGGTGGCATGCGCAAAGCTGGCGTCGAAGGTGACGGAAAAAATTTTATTGTAGAGGAATATATAGGCGGGTATTACAACGGCGGCAAGACAGATACTGAGTATCATGTCGCTCTTTGTCAAGGTGAGAATACTTCCGAACATATAATTGTAAATGTCGATATTCATGCCCGTAGAAAGGGAAACTGCCATAACCCCGACGGCGAGCGCGCCGGTGGAAATAAGCGCGGTTACCGCGTCGCCCTTCAG
>USPP01000293.1 GCA_900556615.1 uncultured Eubacteriales bacterium | reverse complement strand
CGATCTCGGAATGTGCGGTGCAGTGGATTCGGTACTCGGAGTGAAAAAAGAATGTGTGATAAAAAAATTCAGAACGCATATGCCGGTAAGATTTGAGAATCCCTCCGGAGAAACGGAGCTTGACGGGGCAGTGTTTGTGTTTGATATGCCGGAGAGAAAAATCGCTTCGGTAAAGACGCTGAAAAAGCGTATTTACTGATGCTTTTCTTGCGGTTTAACAGTATTTTTAATATTTGTAATTGATTATTTCAATATTATATGTTACAATAATAAAAGTCGGAGAAGGATCGGGATAAAATATCTTCCGGGAATCGTTTCTTGGTTTAAAAGCGGTATCATCGTATGCTTTTACGGAAATCTTTATCGCTTCTCCCTGAAAGGAAAATTATATTTATGTCGAGATATATAGAAAAGGCGGAGAAAAGCCGCCTTCCGGCAGTGGTACTCCGCGGAATGATTGCGTTTCCGTCGATACCGGTGAGCTTTGAATTGTCAGACGAGGAGACGGCTGACGCCTGCCTTGAAGCAGAACGAGCAAACGGGCTTATTTTTATCGTTTCGAAAAAAGATCTTTCTGCGGAGGAGATTGCTGTTGATAACCTTTACACCGTCGGAACCGCAGCAAAAATAAAGCAGACGGTTAAGCTTCCGGAAGGAAATCTTAAGGTGTTCGCGACAGGTTATTGCCGCGCTTCCGTGGAGGAGTATGTCTTTGAGGACGGAAAACTGTATGCTGAGCTTATTTGTAAAACGCTCCGGCTTGAGGATGACGGAGGCGTTAAGGGCGAGGCGCTTGTCTCCGAGATGAGAAATACCTTTGATTCCTTCTCCTCCTTTCTTCCCAAGGTTTCAAATGAACTTGTTACCGCTGTGAGGGCGATACAAAATCCCGGACTGCTTGCTGACTTTATCGCCTGCAACGTGCTTATGAATTATGTGGACAAACAGCTTGTTCTGGAGGAATTCGATCCTCTTCGGCGCGCCGAACTGGTTTCCGTGCTTATGGAACGGGAATCGGAGGTGCTTCGCACTGAAATGAAAATACATAAAAAGGTGCGCGCTCAGCTCGATGCCAATCAGCGCGAGTATTATCTGAAGGAGCAGCTTAAGGCGATAAAAGAGGAGCTTGGTGAAAACGACGAGGAGGACGATGAGGAAATTGTCGAGTATAACTCCAAAATCGCAAAGGCAAAACTCCCTGATGAGGTGCGTGAGAAGCTGTTCAAGGAGGTAAAAAAACTTGCCAAAACTCCCTATGCCTCTGCCGAGAGCAGCGTGATGAGAAATTACCTTGATCTTTGTCTCGAACTGCCGTGGGGAGTGAAGTCAAAGGACAGAATCGACGTCTCCGCGGCGAAAAAAATACTTGACGAGGATCATGACGGTCTTGATAAAGTCAAGGCGCGTATTCTTGAATTTATCGCCGTGAAGCAGCTGAATCCTGAACTTAAAAACCAGATACTGTGTCTTGTCGGACCTCCCGGAACCGGAAAAACCTCGATTGCCGCTTCGATTGCCCGTGCACTGAAAAGAAAATATGTCAGAGTTTCTCTTGGCGGCGTAAGAGATGAGGCAGATATAAGGGGACACAGAAAAACCTATATTGCCGCAATGCCGGGACGTATTGTGAACGCAATCAATCAGGCGGGAACGGTAAATCCTGTTATTCTTCTTGATGAAATTGATAAACTGACAAGAGACGCGCACGGGGATCCCGCTTCCGCATTGCTGGAGGTTCTTGATGCCGAGCAGAATAAAGCGTTCCGCGACCATTTTGTGGAGCTTCCCATCGACCTTTCTGATTGTCTGTTTATTGCAACGGCGAATGATATGGAAAATATTCCGCGTCCGCTTGCCGACCGCATGGAGATAATAGAGCTTAAAATTTATACACGCCATGAAAAGCTGGCGATAGCGAAGGATCACCTGATTCCCAAGCAGTTAAAGCGTCACGGTCTGAATAAGCGTATGCTGAGAATCAAGGATGACGCGGTGCTTGAAATCATTGACTATTATACAAGAGAAGCGGGAGTGCGGAATCTTGAGAGAGAACTTGCTTCACTTTGCCGCAAGACGGCGAAGCAAATCGTCGAAAGCGGAGAAAAATCGGTTACTGTCAATGCAGAAAAAGTTAAGGACTATCTTGGGGTGAGAAAGCTGATCCCCGACAGAATTTACGGTGACGATGAGGTAGGCGTGGTAAACGGTCTTGCCTATACCGAGGTGGGGGGAGATCTTCTTCGCGTTGAGGCGGCGGCAATGCCGGGAAACGGGAAGGTGGAAATGACAGGCTCTCTCGGAGATGTGATGAAGGAATCTGCCAAGGCGGCGATTACCTATATTCGCTCTCATTCCGCGGAGCTTGGAGTTGATTCTGATTTTTACAAAACCAAGGACATACATATCCATGTGCCGGAGGGAGCGGTTCCGAAGGACGGACCGTCTGCCGGTGTTACGATTGTGACGGCTCTTGCAAGCGAGCTTTCCGGTAAGCCCGTGAGAAAAGATATTGCGATGACCGGAGAAGTTACGCTGCGCGGACGCGTGCTTGCCATCGGCGGACTTAAGGAAAAAACTATGGCGGCATATAAGGCAGGCGTTCATGCAGTATGTATTCCGAGCGAGAACGAGAGAGACCTTTCCGATATTGATCCGCTTGTCCGTGAAAAATTGGAATTTATTCCTTGCTCAAGTGTTGAACAGGTGCTGAACGCGGCAATAATCAAATAAGGAACGAAAATGAAAATCAATATACAGAATCCCGGTCTTGCCGTTACGGCGGGACTCGTCGCGCAGTTTCCCGACGGGAGAAAACCGCAGGTGGTATTTTCAGGCCGCTCTAATGTTGGAAAAAGCTCTCTCATCAATACCCTGCTGAATCGAAAATCGCTTGCGAGAGTGAGTTCTGCCCCCGGAAAGACGATCACCGTAAACTTTTATGATGTTGACGGGAAGCTGTTTTTTGTAGATATCC
>USPP01000292.1 GCA_900556615.1 uncultured Eubacteriales bacterium | reverse complement strand
GTTCGCTCTGTCTTCATGCCTGCCTCGATTTTCAAGGAAAAACAAGGAAAGCTCAAGATATCTTTTCTCATCTATATCACGCCCTGTCAGCCGTGACAGCTTTTCTTTCAACTCAGGTTCCCCGTGTATAAGCTCATAAAGCTCTGTAACGGTAAACTCTATCATAGAGTGTCCCGGCACAATATTGAGCTTGGGAGCATACCCGATTGTATCACAAAGATATTCCGCCGCATTAACAGCCGACAGCAGGAGCCTGTCCTTACCGACAGCCTTATAATGATGTACCCCTGCCTCTATGAGACAGCCGAGATTATAAAGATCATGCTGAACAAGCGCGTTTCCTCCGTGAGTACCAAAACGGTTTCCGGGAGCTACCGCCAAAGTAAAGGTGCTTATATAGCCGTCTCCCACTGCTTTCTGTGCATCACATATCAGCTCTATTAAATCGTCAAGTTGTTTTTCCATTTCCGGTTCCGGGCATGAAGCGAGAAAATCCGAAGCGGCGGTTATCACCTCATAGATAAGTCCGTCATGCCATGCGGTTCCGATATGCTTAGCAGAAGATCTGATCAGATATTTAAAATTATCCCTCATATCGCCGTATTCAGAAGAGAAAAATTTGTTTATAACATCAGGCAAAGTTACTTTTCTGAATTTTTCGATAAGAGGACTCCAAAATGAATCGTGTATTTTTACTTTTTTGATTTCGGGTCTTGTTCCCGGAGCAGAGATATTCATTTTTCAATCCTTTATTTCTTATTAATGTGTGTGTTTGTGTAAGTATTACGATATTTGACCGGCGAAATTCTTTCATGATACTTAAAATATTTTATAAACTTATCGGTGTCGGTAAATCCCAGCTTCGCCGCTATCTCCTTAACCGAAAGATAAGTAAAGAGAAGGTAATGCTTTGCCGCATTGATTTTTTCACTGACAATATAATCCTTAATGCTTGTCTTATATTCACTTTTGAATAAACGTCCAATGTAATCGGAAGAAAAGCCGAAATGTGCGGCAATTTGCGAAAGCGTCAGCCATTCATCTGCCGAATTCACTTTTATATATTCGTGAATTTCGCTGGCAAGAGCATTTCCTACGCGGCTGCTCTTGATACGGGTATGCTCTGTCTCACCGATTATCAGGGCAAGGTACAATGCCGCCATATAACGGGGATAGTTTTCGGAATTTACAACGTGAAGCAGTTGCTTAAAGAGATTTTGAATCTGAAATCCGTCGGAAATATGAAGGTATCTTTGTTCAGCGTCTGAATCCGCAAAATAATCGGATTTAAAATGAACCCAATAGTAAGAAACGGCTCCGGGCGAGGGCTTGGCGCCCTCATGAACATACCCCGGTGCAAGCACCAATACATCTCCGGAGACAAGCTTAAACTCTTTTTCCTTCTCTCTTATGAAAACTTCCCCGTCCATGATAAAAAGCATTGCATAATCATCGATAATCCGTCTCGGATGAATCCAGCCCGAGGTGCCTTTAAAAAGTCCGCTTGATATATATTCAATATATCTTCCGTTTTCATTTTTTAATGAATTATCAAGTATAATTTTCATAAGGCACCTCTTCGAACTCACTTCTTTTTATTTTTGACAACAATTATAATAACTGCGGTCACAGCAGCCACAGAAACGGCTGAACAAAGAATGATCATTGCAGTGCGGTTTCCGTTACCATCGTCGTCCTTTTTGCTGCCAGCGGATGTGCTTTGTGATAACTCATCCGATGTCTCCCGAATATCCGAACCTTCCACAGTATCGGAAATAACTGCTGTATCTTCTGTATCGGAAATACTTGCAGAATCACCTGTACTATCCGTAGGAGCCCCCTCCGGCAATGGAACCGTTTCTGCGTTTTTGTCTCCGCCCGTTAAAGTCAAATAGATTCCAAAGACCTCCGGCTGCCAATCAAATGGATCTTCATAACCTGTCGATGTCGTTCCGAACATATTTTTAATAACGCCCGCTGTTTCATAATCGTTATATATCAGAAGACAGTTTATTTTTGTTCCGTTCCCTACATTATCTTCCGAAAGCGCGATCCCTGTTTTGTCAGTCATGTCTTTCATAAGCATTGACCACGGAACGCTAAATTCAAACACCCAGCCCTTATCCGTTATTTTTCCGAATATCGGCGGTGCGTCGGGTGAAAGATTCAGAATAGCATCATTCTGAGACAACTGATGCAAAAGAAAGTAGCTGGCATCCTCATTCATTCCTGCGGCAAAAAGGGAGGATCTTCTTCCACCTAATACCGCAGTATCGGTAAGCTCTCGATAGGCAAGCGTCGGTCCGAAATCAGCAAAAAACTGTATATTATCTCCGTTAAAAAGCCAATTACCGTTTTCATCTACAACTGAAGAGGCTTGGGTCGGATCAGTCACATCATAGGCTATATACAAATTGCTGTTGTCCCAGGAAAAATACACCTCGATATTATGCGTTTCCGGGACATTATAGCTGATACTTGTCACTGCCTTCATATTTTTATCATTTATGGTAACATGAGCGGTATATTCATCTTTATCTATTTTGCCGTCAGCAACGGGAGTCCCGTAGGCTACATTCACAGCCCCCACAGGTCCGCTCATATCCGCCGCGGATACCGGGATAACCCAAAAAACTGAAGCTAAAAAAACAGATAATACCAAGAAAAACGTTATTCTTTTCATATGAACCACCCACCCTTATGCAGTCTCGCTGCATTTATAAAATTTCAAAATACTCATATTGCTGCTATAAAATCGTATGAAATACATTTTATTTTGCAGCGGATTTCTTTTTAACTTTCGAAATCATTAAGACCGAAAAGCAGCAACCTGCCGCAGCTATCACTCCGGATATCAAGTCATAAGTTTCGGGAGAAGTCTCCTCTTTCACATCAAGCACTCCATAAATACCGAATATTTCAGGCTGCCAATCAAAGGGATCGGAATCCGTAGTATTGGTGGAGGCATACCAGCCGATCAGTTC
>USPP01000291.1 GCA_900556615.1 uncultured Eubacteriales bacterium | reverse complement strand
ACGAAAAAGAGCACCTTTGTCTTGGTAGACAAAGGTGCTCTTTTTCGAACTAAGTGTGCCTTTGGCACGATAAGCACACCTCCGGTGCGTGAAGCAATGCTTCGCATCGTGAAGTGCCTGTGGGCGTTGGTGGCACACTTAACTTCACTTTGTTCGAAGAACAACACTTCACAGTGGCATTGCCACTGCTTCACTTGAGCGGTAGCCCATACTTCACTGAATATTGCTTATTACTACAAAAGATGATATAATCTATTCGATAAATTCTGATTTGTCGAATAGAACTGCCACACTACTTTTGCTTACTTTTACCTCGATTCTGTTCCGTTTACTTACTCTTTCGCATGTAATAAGAAGCACACCGACCAAAGTAACGTTTTCTTCTCAACAAGCTTTTATTTGATCCATAAAGATTAATGCCATAATCGCGTATTCAATACCAAGAATCGGAACACCGACAGATACTTCAATTATTGAATCTATTAATGGCTGGATAAAAGAAGATAAAACACGACTTCCATTAAAGAAAGCACTCTAAACGAGATTGAGCTCAATGACCAACTTGATTTCACCGCTCTCCGAATGTCTTTCTTCATCCGCCCGTTATTTTTGCCACTAAATTTCGATGCAAAACGATATGGCTTAGGTGCTGTACTTGAAATGTGTCGTGCTTTTGATTCTGTTTTTTCGGTTTATTTTCTCTACAATTTTGTAAAAACAAATTGCCGTAAACCATCAAAAATGGCTTACGGCAAGCTTTTTGGCGTTCCCGAGGTGATTCGAACACCCGACCTACCGCTTAGGAGGCGGTCGCTCTATCCTGCTGAGCTACGGAAACAAAGATAACTGATAATTAAGTATAATAAACCGGCAGGCTATTATTATATCATTTTAAAAGATAAAAATCAATATGATTTTTATAAAAACTTAATTTTTTATTCATTTGAACGATATTCAATCTATATATTGACAATTCAGCAAAAACAATGCTATAATATTCTCAAAATCAACCGAAATGGAGGATAGAATGCAAAAGAAATCCACGGCAGACAGCGGAAAACGCGATGAAATCATTGATGCCGCTTTACAACTGTTCCTAAAAAACGGATATGAGGCAACCAGCATCCGAATGATACAAAAAGAAGTCGGATGCGAGGTGGGACTTTTCTATTACTATTTTAAAAATAAAGACGAGGCTTTCGAAAAAGCAATCGATAAGTTTTTTTCAAAATATCGCGGCGAGCTTTCTTCCATTTCAAAAAACGATAGCCGTGACCCGTATTTTGCACTGACCGGATTCTTTGAATATATGTCTGACCAAGCAGAGTCTTTTCGCCGGGAATACGCCGAAAAGCTTCATTGGACGGTACGCTGGGCTATTCGCGAACGCGCGCTGAATGTTATTGAACCCTATATCCAAAATATTGTCGATACGCTGGTTTGTTACGGATTGGCTCCGAAAATAAGCGTCAACGCGGCATCAAAATTTCTCACCTACGGGGTTGGAAGCGTTATTCTGCATGAAAGCAGAGAAAAATGGCTCTCGCAAAAGGATGACCTGATGAGCGGAGCATATCTTATCATGGGCCTTGAAGCGGAAGCCGCATCACTTATGTTTCCGAGATATGCTGAAATAAGCGATCTTCCTGCCTTATTTGAATATTACAAAAAAATGGAAACTCCGCTGCATGAATCAGAACGAAGTGATTATTCTTACCGGATTTCAGAACGAATAAAAGGAAAAGAAGTGCTGGTCATTGCAGCAGAAAAAAGAATTGTCGGGGTATCTGTTTTTTCTTTATCAAAAAGATCCATCGATTATCTTGCGGTAATTCCGGAATACAGACGCCGGGGAATCGCTTCAAGACTTCTTACCACCGTTCTCGGAAGATTCTCTGTCGGAGACACCGCTTCGGCAGCCTTCAAATCCGATATCGCCTCCGCGGACGATGCGCTCAGGCTTTACAAAAAATTCGGCTTTCTGGATCATATCGGACTTACTTCCTACGGAAACCGCTGCCATTGTCTGACGCTTAAAATTACCGACGGAAAATGGAAACACCTTATGCAGGAAAAAGGAGAACTCATCATGCGAAAGCTGATCGGAAACGACAGGATATTCAAGATATGGTTAAATAGCGAAGACAAGGTAACCTACAATCTTTTATATCATATAAAGAACAACACTCCTCTGCTTCTCATAACAGATGACAGATACTTCATCGCCGCACAAGCCGATAAAACAACTCCTCTGTGGATATACTTCAAAGCATCGCCTGATGTCGCCTCCGGCGAAGAATTGACGGAGCTTGTTTCCGGCATCATGCGCAAGAACAAAGAGCTTCATATCGTCTCCCAAGAAGAATATATCGTTAATATACTTGATAAGATTGCCGGGAAGCTCGGCATACCTTACAGCATAGGTACGAAAATGAATGCCTACTCATGTGAGACGCCGAATCGGCAAAATGCCTCCGGAGCACTGATAGAAGCTTCCCCATCACAGCGTACCGACATTTTAAAGTTAGTAACAACCATGAAGCTCGATTCTTCAGGAAAGCAAATCAGCGATGAAGAGGCAGAAGCTTTTTATCGATACGCCATAAGCTCCGGCAATGTGTTTCTTTGGCATGACGGCAGAATTCGATCTATGGCAAATATCGCCTACCGCACCGATGGATTAGCCAGAATCAACACCATTGTAACCGACAGAGACAGCCGCGGCAAAGGATATGCGGGAATGTTAGTATCAGAGTTAAGCAGCCGGCTGCTCTCCGAAGGATTTACTCCCGTTATATACGCCGATGCAGACTATTCTCCGTCAAACCGCACATACCGGCGAATCGGTTTTAAAAAACAGGGAAAGCTTACCGAATATTGCTTTACCGCAGCGAAAAAGAAAGAAGATACGTTCTTTTAAGCCTATACCGCCGAGCTCACGGCTTGCGCCTGTTGACCTGCGGGGCAAATTTCCGTCATACTTCACAAATTTTG
>USPP01000290.1 GCA_900556615.1 uncultured Eubacteriales bacterium | reverse complement strand
TTTCGTCAGACGATACAAATTGAGGAGGCAAGAGCGACTCCTCTGCCGACGAAATTTGCGAAGTATGACGGAAAAGATGCAAGTAAATGTCCATCAAAGACGTTGGCTGTGCACCCGGCGGTATTGCATTAAATATCCCTGCAGCATTTCTTACAATAAATTTTATATGAATTATTCAAATTATATATGATATTCTCTTGAATCCGTTAAGACCGATTTGTAAAACACATCAGTCGTACTATGGTTTTCATAAGGAACAAAGCCCATATCACAGACGTTTCTGCGGCAAATTGCACCGTCACAAAAATGAAGCATCCTCGCCTGAGGACATCTTACTTTTAAGACAACACCGTACCATTATGGTGCACTTTGATGATATATCTGCTTGGCCTTATTCTGTCATACACCACAAATTTCGTCGGCAAAGGAGCCGCTCTTGCCTCCCCATTTTGTATCGCTTGACAAAAACTATGACTGCACATCTCTATCTCTGGAATGCGCGGTATTGCTCTAATTACATCTAATTATCTTTGGTGTTTATAAATTCGCTTTTTCAGTTCCTTCATAAAATATACATAGTCTTTATAACTTACATCAGGCGGAACCAGATGATCAAAAGCAGGAATATAACCGCTCTGCGAAAGCAAAGGCTCAATTATATCTATCTGATGATCAATATATTCTCTTCCTTTTGCAATTTCCATTTTATCGATTCCTCCAAGCATTGCCATATACGGGAAACGTTTGCGAAGCTCTACAACGTCATTACCGGCAGCAACCTCAAACGGAAGCATAAGATTGACTCCGCCCTTTGCAAACACAGGAATAAGCTGATTACAAATTCCGTCGGTATCAAGTGATATAACTTCAATTCCATGTCTACAAGCAAATTCATGTATTTTTTTATAGCACGGTATCATAAATTCTTCCACCATATCCGGTGAAATAATAGAGCCGGATTTCCCGGACATGTCTTCCCAAATATGAATAATATCGGGGTGAATGTACTTACAAATTTCCTCATAAATCGCTATCCACAGATCTGTGAAATGCCACATCATATCATGAATCAATTCAGGATCGTCATAGAACGTCACGCAAAGCGCCTCAACCCCCATCATATCACGAAGCGTTCCGAAAAGTCCGCAGGGAAATTGACCTATCTGAATAGGGTTCCCGGACTCCTTGAGGTACTTCATGGAATCGATAAATCCGGGCTTCATTCTCTTCTCAAAATCCAGATTCAATCTTTCCTCTTTTACTTTTTCCCAATCTTCTCTTGTTTCAATCAGATTCTTTATTGTTTTTGGAATACCGGATTTACCGTTAACCGCCTCTTTTATGCAGCCTAAAAAGTCCTGATAAATATAAGTATGCTCTTTTTGTTCAATAATTTTTGTTTCAAATTCAGGACAACAAAGCATATTGACTAAACCGGATGCATCGATAATAGGTTT
This sequence comes from uncultured Eubacteriales bacterium, assembly GCA_900556615.1. Classification (GTDB taxonomy): domain Bacteria; phylum Bacillota; class Clostridia; order Oscillospirales; family CAG-272; genus Colimorpha_A. The sequence goes on along the minus strand of USPP01000290.1, from coordinate 1,589 downwards.
ATCAAATCCAAATTCCGAAGAACACCATGCAGTCTCCGGGCTTTCCACTCCTTGTTTCCGCCATTCCTCAATCGTCTCTCCCCAAAGTCCAAAATAATACATAAAAGGAGTTCTGTCAATTTCTCTGCCGAGAACGCAATTTACAAATCTTTCCTTATCCGTCATATGAGTTCACCTTTCTGCTTGCCATCTTCTGTACTGTAATTATGACATATTTCCGGTTCGAATAAAAGGACATAACAGTCATTTTAATGGATAAAACAGATATTTTCCCACATAATTATTTATATGTGATAACGACAAGGAAGTTTTACACCGTTGCTGTCGAATGTTTATTGTAAATTCATACATTTAAGAAAAAAAGAATGACTTTATTATTTATAATTCTTCGGCGCCATGCTTTTTATAGCCCTCGCCAAATATCTCCGATGCGGAAGATACTATCATAAAAGAGGATGGATCCAATTCCTTTACCATATCTTTTACACGGGGATAATGATGCTTTTTTACTGCGCAGAGTATAATTTTTTTATCCTCCCCGGTATATGCTCCCAGGCCGTTTGCATATGTCACGCCAACATCAATTTCTTTAAGAAGTCCCTCTGCAATTTTTTCGGGAACTGAACTGATAATAACAAGAAATTTCGCCTGATCCGTCCCGTACAATATCATATCAAGAACTCTGCTTGTAATAAACAGAGCAATAGCGGCATAAAGAGCACTGTCAATCTTTCCGGATGCAATGGCGGAAATCGCGATAATAACAGAATCCACGGCAAGAAAAATCTTTCCGGTCGGTATATCGCGTCGCTTTCTTCTGATTAGCTTTGCAATAATATCGGTACCTCCGGTTGAGCCTCCGCTTCTGAACACCAATCCCATGCCGAGCGCTGACAAAAAACCTCCTGCTATGGCGCAAAGGAGAGGGTCGGTTGTAAAGGGTGATATTTTCGCGTAATAATATGAAAAAATATCAATCGCTGCCGATGATACAACAGTTGCAAAAAGCGACTTTATCACAAATTCCCGTCCTATTACAAAAAATCCCCATAAAAGCAAAGGAATATTTATTAGTAATATCATGGTACCGGTAGGAAATCCGGTAAGGCTGTTGACTATAATCGCAATACCGCTTGCTCCGCCCGGAGCAAGCTTTGCGGATTCAAGAAAAAAAGATATACCGAATGAAAAAATGATGCAACCCGCTAATATTATAAGCCAATCCGACATTTTTCTAAAAAACAACATATTTATTGATCTGCCTTTCTGATTCAAACTCATATAAAATATTATATACGAAACAGCAAAAAAATCAACTGCAGGATTCAAAATGATTATTTGCTCTGAGTATAGATAAAATCAAATCGGGCATTGCCCCGTTAATTGTTTCTATGGGTCGTTGCCCCATAACCCCATTTAAGCTTAAAAATCCCAAAAACTTTGATAAGAGAAAAACTGCGTTTTTCTCAGGGGTAAGTGAAGGTTTAGATTAAAGCCTTATTTCCTACCAAGCGGAAGTACACTTCCTTAAAAATCTATAATCCCCTGCCGAAAACGACGTTTTCGGCTTATCCTTCTTTCCCTCTTTC
>USPP01000289.1 GCA_900556615.1 uncultured Eubacteriales bacterium | reverse complement strand
CGATATTGGAAGAGTTTCCGTTATCCCATGCGTTTGCTTCCCCGGTGATATAGACGTATCCGTATTCATCTATGGCAAGTCCTCTTGCACGCCACACATACATATCGTTTCCGTCATAAGCAAGCTCAAGCGTACCGTCGGTGTTTATCTGCCAGAGGGAGCCGCCCGCATATCCGACTCCGACAATAGGAGTATCACTGAATTTGCCGTAGGTGAGAAGATAAACGATGCCGTTTTTATCTACCGCACAGCTCTGAAGTCCGCCGACATTTTCGGCAATAACCTCTTGACTGCCGTCGGCACTGTTATAGCGCATGACAGTGCCGTTTTCACATACTGCATAGACGTTATTATCGGCGTCGGTTGTCATCTGATTCGGTCTTACAAGACCGGTCAGGAGTTTTGTTATCTTCCCTGTTTTCATATCATATTTTCCGACGTAACCGTTGGTGTCGGTACAGCTTGAAAACAGCAGATCTCCGTTTCTGTCTATGGCTATGCAGAACAGACCTGCACAACCGATTTTTATGGTTTCGGTTTCGGAATCAAGAGATATTTTACCGTTTTTATCGGGTTTTCTTACTGTAACGGAGCTTGTGTTGAAGGAAGCGGTATACAGATTTCCCTTTTCATCAAATGCAACGCCGAAGGAATAGCTCGCGTCGTCTCCGACGACAAACATTCCGTATGGCATTCCGTTATAAAACCCCTGATCGTATTGTTCGGGAAGCGTTTTATCTTCAATGAGAGTAGGATCTATATTGGGGCTGACTCCCGGAACGATTGCACTTCCGTATATCATAGCGCTTCCTCCGATCATAACGGCGGAAAGAAGCGCCGCCGCTGTTTTTTTTATTTTTCTCATATAATTAAGCCTTTTCGCCGACCGGAAAGCAGAGCCGGCGGCGCGTACACTGATTTTATACATCAATTCAAGCCCATATCCGAGAGCTTTTCCAGATATATTGACAGATACTCTTCTGCCATCGATCCGAATTTCGTCCATGCGGAGGACATTGACGACACCTTATTCTCCGTGAGATATTTGAAATTATTGGCAATGTTTTCATTTTTACCCACCGCACCGGTAAGCTCCACATTGTAATATCCGAGATCATATACTCGTCCGTCAAAAATCAGATCCAGCATTTCAAAGGACTCGTCGTCTCTTGCGTCTCTGTACTTGACAGTGGTTTCATAATACTCCGGTATAACGTTCTGATATCCGAGAATACAGAGCGCTTCAAGAATAAGACCGGTACGGGACGGATTTTCCGTGGTGGAAGGAATACAGAACAGGTGAAGTCCTGCGTCGACGTTTGTGAGATATTTCTCCCCTTCGATATAGGTGGGCCACGGAATGATTCCGAATTCATCGTCCATGTTTCGCATTGTGGTGACGTTGATGGTATTGATATCGATGAAGAGGCTTCTTCCGTCACGGAAACCGGCAACAGCATCGGTGTCGAAATAAGATACCAGCTTATCCTGGAAATAGCAGTAATCACTGTAAATCAGGTCGGAATACCATTTCCATACGTCCTCGGCGCGTTCTGTGTAATAAGATATGTATGGCGTGTCGTCGGCGTCCTTTGAAATGACCGTATTGCCGGTGGCGTGATACGCCTGGACATCTCCGACAAAACCGATGGACATATATCCGTAGCGGTCGTTATTCTGATCGAGAATACCGTCTCCGTTTAAGTCCTTGCTTCCCTTTTTGACGAGAATTTCAAAGTCGTCGATGGTCCAGGAATTGTCTTTTATTGTTTGATAGGGATATTCAAGCTCAAGTTCTGAAAACAGATTTTTATTAAAAAGGAGTAGATTGGTTGCACCGTATGACCAATAGCTTATATCCCCGGTTGCATACATCAGTTTCCCGTTTATCGAAAGAGAGTCAATACAGTTTTGATCCCACCATTCACCGTCAAGATTAAGATTGGGAACAGTATTCCAGTCAAGAAGATATCCTCCTCCCGCATATACAGCGCAATACCGTGCATGGGGGAGAATCAGGTCATATTCGCTGTCTCCCGCAAATATGGAATCAACCGCAGTAAAACCATCGTTCTGGGGTATGGAATTGAGCTTGATACTGTATCTGTCCTCTATCTTCCTGTTCCGGTCGTAAATTGCGGACTGAACAACATCGGAGGAGGGCTCCTCCTGAAACATGTCAGCGACGATCCAATTTTCATCTCTTATCAGTACGTTGAAGGTATAATCGTTGTAATTTTCCGTGGGAAGTGCAAGATAAGGATCGGAAGTGTCTCCTCCTTCAGAGGTTTCTGAGTCGGTGCTTTGAGGATTGTTTTCTTTTTTTACACATGCTATAAATGAAACCGAGAGCAAAAGGGCGAGAAGAAATGCGAATATTTGATTGGCTTTTTTGTTTAATTTTATCTCTGTATTTTTTTTCATACCAAGGCTTCCTTTCTAAGCATAAAGATTACTATTTTGTATATTTTTTAATATTCTTCTGAAATCAACTCCCCAAGCAGACATTATCGTTTCCGGAAAAACAGGCTTTGATCCGTTTTCTAAAGAAGCATACAAAGACCGAAATGGATATCATTGAGACGAACTGCTTATAATAAGAATAGCACCGAGAACTATTTTTGTACATATCAAACATCAAACAATATATTGCAAAAATCACACTCCTGTGATATACTTGAATAAAAGCGACACCCCATGATGTTCTTGCAATCCACTTTTTCCCTGTTAAGGCAATACCTCACAATGCTTGTAGTGCAATTGCGCCGCCAGATTTTTTGATAGACAATACCAATTGAGGAGGCAAGAGTGATTCCTCCGCCGACGAATTTTGTGAAGGTTGACGGAATAGACGCAAGCATATGCCCAATAAAGGCGTTAGCTGTTTACCCCGCGGTATTGCCTTAAAGCCGTTGCCAAGGTAACTCCTTGAGACAAATGTTTGATAAACTCTGCCACGTAGACAGTTGCTTATTGATGAACTTTATATGTGTGTAAATAATAATTTAGCGGACTCTTGAAAGAGTCGGGAGAACGTTTTTCCGGCATT
>USPP01000288.1 GCA_900556615.1 uncultured Eubacteriales bacterium | reverse complement strand
CGCCTCTTTCTTAAAAAGAAAGAGGGAAAGAAGGATAAGCCGAAAACGCTGTTTTCGGCAGGGGAATATGAGATTTTCCGAAAATACATTTTCGCTTGGCAAAAAATAAGGCTTTAAGCTAAAACTTCACTTATCTCCTGAGAAAAAGGCAGTTTTTCTCTTATCGAAGTTTTTGGGATTTTTAAGACCTTTTTTCAAAAAGGGCTTAAATGGGGTTATGGGGCAAAGCCCCAGAAGAAGCGCAGGCTGCCGCATGATGCGGCAGCCCCTTTTCTTAATTCGGTTTTATAGTACCACCGGCTTAAAACAACACTGCGTGGCTTTGACGGTATAGGTGCGCAGTTATAGTTTTCGTCAAACGATATCAATTGAAGAAGTAGGATCGGCTCCTCTGCCGACAAAATTGGTGAAGGTTGACGGAAAACGGACGACAAGCAGATTGCCGTCAAAGCGCAAGCCGTGAACCAGCGGCGGTGTTGTCTTAAATCTCGTCGGTGTCATTATCCGCTTCCGCCGCATCGATTTCATTATCCTCGGAATAGCAATCACCTGCATGATATTCGGGAAGAGAATCGTCAAATCTTGCACGCTTCTGAATTTTATTTTTCGGAATCGGTTGGGACGGTGAAGAAATTGGTACGGCGGGTGTTTCATAGCTTATCGTAACAGTTTTTTTTCGAGGCGCACCGCCGCTTCTTGCCGCTCCGTTCTTCTGATTGCCGCCGTTTCTCTGCTGCCCTTCGATAAATACAACAACCCTGCGGTTATTATCGGAGCCTATCGAGTTCGTAGATACCCCTGTCATATTCTGAATTTCCGAGTGAATGATCCTTCTCTCATAGGAATTCATTGGCTCAAGAGCAACGTTTCTCCCATACTTAAGAACCTTCTCGGCAGTTCTTCTCGCCAATCTGCGAAGCGTTTCCTCGCGTTTCGCGCGGTAATTTTCGACGTCAACGGTTATACGGGTATAGCTTCCGCTCTCTTCTTCCTCACGGCGATTGGCAGCGAGGTTGGCAAGATACTGCAAAGCATCAAGCGTCTCTCCATGATGCCCGATAAGAGCGCTCGCGTCCTTACCGGAAACATTGATCAAATATTCGCGCTTACCCCCGGGAAGTCCTGAAAGCTCTGCTTCAGCACTGAGCCCCATATCGCTTATAACGGTTTTTACGAAAGCAAGTCCGACAGCCTCTGGAGTCGGAATATATATTACCTTAACTTTTGCGGGAACCTCTCCAAACCCGAGAAAACCTTTCTTGGGAGCATCAATTACTTCATATGCGACCGAAGATGCCGGAACACCGAGCTGCTCCGCACCTGCCGCGACTGCCGCCTCTACCGTTTTACCGGTTGCGGTAACTTCCTGTTTCAAAATATCACATCCTTATTCTATTACTCCGAAATGTCGCTTTCCTTATCCGACTCGTCCTTCAGCACTGCAGGCGGAACAAGTCCGGAAGGTTTTGCCTTTGCAGCCTGCTTTAAATCAGACTTTTTATCGGCAGCGTCTTCTGTCGGTTCTTCTCCGTCCTCAAGATCGATACGATGTGCGGATTTTACAGACTTTTTCTTTTCCGATTTCTTATTCTGCTTTATTCCTTTATTCATCTCTCGCTCGGCAGCCTTAAAATCCTCCTCTGTAAAGACGGGATAAGGATACATAAGCTTGAGAACAAGCTGTTGGAGGGTAGCGAAAATATTCTGATATATCCAATATACCGCCACAACCGCCGGTACCGTAAAGGTGAAAAAGGTACTCATAAGCGGCATCATATAATCCATCATTTTCATCGAAATCGCGGCGTCGCCGGTCTGCTGAACCGGTTGATAGGTCAGCTTCTTTGTAAGCTTCATACTTGCAAAGGTGAAAACGAAGGTAAGAAGCGGTATCAGCATCAGCCAGTCAAAATTTGAGAACGACGGGGTTTTTGACAAATCAAAGCTGCCGCCGAAAATCGTAAAATCAGGCAGATCCTTGTTTGTAAACTCAGTATCAAGCATATCTTCCCCGTGAAATTTCTCGACGCCGTTTTTCTTAAGGATATTTACAATTTCTATTCCCGAAATTGAATTTTTCACCTTATCGGTGCTTCCGTCCTCTCCTATGCTGTCCGCCATATTTTCTATAAGCTTAACCGTGTTGTCAGATATCCCCTCCACATCAAGCTCTCCCGCGTTATACAGTTCAGCAATATGAACGCCGATATTATTGATGTTATCGGAGGGAATATGGCACACGTAGCGCAGAGGATTGATTACCACCGCATAAAGCGCAAATACGATAACAAGCTGGATGATCATCGGGAGACAACCGCTTGCAGGATTGAACTTTTCCTCCTGATACAGCTTCATAATATCCTGCTGCATCTTCTGCTGTGTCACCTTGTCGGTACGTCCTGCATAGCGATTTCTAATCGCCTGTTCCTTTGGACGGAGCTTAGCCTGTCTTACCGTATTCTTCTGCTGCTTTATTCCGAAGGGAAAAAGCAGTATTTTCATTACAAGCGCGAACAAAAGCAATGCCACAGCATAGTTGGGAATCAGCTTATAGCACAGATCAATGATATAACCGATTGGCACTCTGATAATATCTAACATTAACTTAGCAGCTTCCCATAAAACGGGAAATCCTTTCTTTGGTGAATAACGTTAACCGATATCTATGAAATTCATATTTCACAATCGGTTATCCGCTTTCCGAAAGCTCTCTGAGTCAGCTTTCATTGCGCGGCGCTCAGATAATATTCTCCCGCCGTCATCTACGGGATCCCCTTTTAGGGACAGGGTCGACGCGACCGAACGGATTACAGCGCAGTATGCGCCATATTGCAAGAGAGAGTCCCCTTATCGCTCCCCATTCTTCAATTGCCTCTATCGCATACTGTGAACAAGTCGGATAGAACCGGCAGCAGGGCTTTTTGAGTGGAGAAATGTATTTTCTGTATAGATTTATCAGCCAAATCAATAATTTTTTCAAGACTGATCATCCTCTCAGCTTGTCCGTAAATTCAGCGAAAAGCGGGCTGTCGCACCTTGTGCCACAGCCCCTA
>USPP01000287.1 GCA_900556615.1 uncultured Eubacteriales bacterium | reverse complement strand
CTGTGCGAGAGGAATCGAGACTCCGCTCAATGTAATTATTTGTGAAAATATGATAGAGGCGGATCAATATTTTTCCTCTCTTGTAAAAGCCTGCCTTGACGACGGGGAGAAGGCATATTTTGATGAGTATATCGCGCTTGTCGAGCCCTCCATCGGCAGAATGGTGCCCGCGACGCCGAAGGAGATATCGGAAAAAAATCTTCTTGCGGTGTGTGTAGAGCCCTACTGTGAGCTTCCGGTTGATAAGAACGCCTTTAAGGGCGAGATCCCGGAGATAAAGAACATGATTCCCTTTGCGCCTTTTGATTTTTATATCAGAAGAAAGCTTTTTATGCATAATATGAGTCATGCCTTGACTGCCTATTTCGGAAGCCTGAAGGGATATACCTACATATGGGAGGCGGCAAAGGACGCGGAAATTAAGCTTATCGCTCTGCGTGCGCTCACCGAATCCTCAAGAGCGCTGAGCAGAGAATACGGTGTTCCGCTTGACGAGCTTCTCTGCTTTTCGGAGAACCTTTTGAGTCGCTTTGAAAACAAGCTGCTCGGCGATACAATTGAGAGAGTCGGAAAGGATACGCAGAGAAAGCTTTCTGAAAACGACCGCTTTGTCGGCGCCGCAAAGCTCTGTCTCAGACACGGCATTTCTCCGGTCAATATCTGCGCGGGAATCGCCGCGGGACTTAAATTCGCTCCCGATTCTGACGAAGCCTCTGCGCGCGTGGTCAAAGACGTACAGGAAAACGGGATAAAACACGCCCTTTCTGCTTATTGCGGAATTGATGGAGACTCGGAGCTTGCCGCAAATATCTGCGCGGTTTATGACAGGCTTGAAAAAAATGAGAGCATGGCGGAGATTATCAGCTCCTTGCAGATTTTTTAAGGCAATCCCGCACAATGCTTGCTGAACAGATGTGCCTCCTCAACTTGTATTGACGAAAAATCCGGCGGCGCAACTGCACAACAATCCTTGTGCGGTATTGCCTTAAAATAATTTTTCCGGCTGCCGTTTTAGGACGCAGCCGGATTTTTTGTGAAACGTAAACCACACGATAGCCGTGCGATTCAAAAGAGATTAACGTGTGAGAAGAAATCGTGCCGATATGATATAGGGAATCACTGAACCAATCGTCAACGGAGCTCTCCGGCTGATTGCCCGGCATCGTGAAAAGACCTTGAAATAGGAAGGCAATGCCGCCGGATTCTGACGGTATAGCTGTGCAGTCATAGTTTTCGTTAGACGATACCAATTAAGGAAGCAGGATCGATTCCTCTGTCGACAAAAGCGGTGAAGTATGACGGCAGGGGACAAGCAGATATGCCGTCAAAGAGCAAGCCGTAAATCTGTCAGTGTTGCCTTAACCATATTCTTTTGTTTTTTTGCCTTGCCGTTCAAAAAATGTCTCGGAAATCTCTGCATAGTCGATTGATTCAGAGATTTCTAAAAAAAACAAAAATGTGACTGCGTCACAGAAATAAAAGCAAAAACGGGGTATAATAATGGCATAAAGATAAAGGGCACCTTTAAGGCAATACCGCCGGGTGCACAACTAACACCTTTATTGCGCATATGCTTGCCTCTATTCCGTCATACTTCACCGCTTTTGTCGGCAGAGGAGTTGACTCTTGCCTCATCAATTGGTATTGTCTGACAAAAATCCGGCGGCGCAGCTGCACAACAATCATTGTGCGGTATTGCCTTAAAACCTCACTGCTCAAATCCGGCTTGATCTGTTTTCCGTCATTCATCACAAAAATCCTTGACAGATATATATACGCAGCTTGTAGAATTTTTGTTTAGACTGACGAAAAAATTTCTTTGCCGTTTCTGAACATTGAATGATAAGATGTGCCCTAAAGAAAGGAAATCTAAAACCATGTCAGTTCTCAGTGTAAATAAGAATAATATCGAATCTGTTAAAAACAGCGATAAGCCTGTTCTTCTCGATTTTTATGCCGATTGGTGCGGACCATGCCGCATGGTATCGCCCATAGTAGATGAAATAGCAGGGGAAAATCCTCAGATTCTTGTCGGTAAGATCAATGTGGATCAAGAGCCGGAGCTTGCCGGAGCGTTCGGTGTAGTAAGCATTCCGACGCTGGTTGTGATGAAAAACGGCAAAATCATATCTCAGTCAGCCGGAGCAAGGCCAAAGCCGCAAATACTTGCCATGTTAGAGGGCTAACCGACGCAAACGCTTTTTATCTCGGATTTTTATTCCACCCCTTGAAATCTCAACAATCCCTTCGTTAGCAAAATACTTCAGTGTTCTCGACACGACTTCACGGGCAGATCCCATATAACGGGCAACCTGCTCGTGAGTCAGCGCAATCATATCAGAGCCTGTCCTTGCAGCTTCGTCCGCAAGGAAGATAGCAAGCCGCTTGTCCATACTCATAAAAAGAATCTGCTGCATCACCCACATGACATCCGAAAAGCGGCTGACAGCGGTTTCCAGCGCGAATATTTTGATTTTGGGATTGCGGTCAGAAAGCTCAGCGAAGGCAGGACCACTGATCACACAGCATTCGCTGCTTTCCTCGGCGTCAACCGATACATCAAAGGTAATTGCCTGCAAGACGCAGGAGGCAGACAGCATACACATATCGCCCTTATGCAGGCGGTAGAGCGTAATATCTTTCCCCTCCTCTGACATCATGTAAAGACGGAGACTTCCCGAACGGATGAAAATTACACCGGAGCATTCGTTCCCGCCGTGAATATTCGTTCCTTTCGGATAGGTTAGCGTCAAAGAGTTACGGCAGATAAATTCCCGGTCAGATTCCGAAATTTCATTCCAAAACGGAAGAAGCTCCCGGTAAATAGCTTCAAACAGATTTTGTTCCATATTAACATTGGATATATTTTTAAACCCAATAGTATTCTTTAGTGAAATAATTGTATTTCTCTCCACTGACAATGTATCATTATCAATTACAATCCATGTTTTTTCCATACCCTGAAACGCCATGCCACAAATATTGCTATAATCACAATAAAAATCAGCAAAATAAAGACAACATAAACGGTTTCTACTGAAAATCCTCCACGGG
>USPP01000286.1 GCA_900556615.1 uncultured Eubacteriales bacterium | reverse complement strand
GTATCGTACATGACATTGAGGCTTGAATTCCCGTAAATGATAATATTGTCGGCGGGAACCTCCATCATATCGCCCAGAAGCTGCTTTGCCTCCTGTATGCCGTCAAGAACACCGTAATTGCGGCAATCTGTCCCATCCTCACAGGTAAGATCGTCGTCGCTTCCGAGAATATCCATCATGCCCATTGAAAGGTCAAGCTGTTCGTTACTCGGCTTTCCCCGCGCCATATTCAGCTGAAGATTGAGTCCCTGATATTCCTTGTATACCGATTTAAACGACAAAAGAAGGGCTTCAAGCTCTTCCGTCGGGAGTTTGCTGTACGGAATCATAAATTATTACCACACCTTTTCTGCGAAGGTTTCTTTCGTTCATGAAATTTTACTTTTCGGTTTCCTCAAGCATCTCGTTCAGATGCTTGGAGAGAAGCGCAAGGGAACAAGCCATATTCTCATTTTGGACAAGCACTCCGGCATTCACCGCAATGTGAGCGGGAGCAAAATTCCAAACAGCTTTTATCCCGCCCTCCATAAGGAGATTACATGCTTTTTGCGCCGACTGAGCCGGCGTCGTGATAACGCCGATTTTCACACCGTTCTGACGGCAGTAACCGGGCAGACTGTCAAGCGGAAATATCGGCTTCCCGCTTACTTCCTTCCCGAAAAGCTCTTCCGAAATATCAAAGCCCGCGACAATCCGCAGACCGTATTCCCTAAACCCGCGGTAAGACATAAGCGCTCTTCCGAGGTTTCCGCATCCGACCATCACCGCGTCATTCACCGCATTATAGCCGAGAAATTCCTTCAGGTCCAGAATCAAGCCTTTTATATTATAGCCCACCTTAGGTCTGCCGCCGGAGCTTACCGCCGACAAATCCTTTCTGACTTGAACGTCATTAAGTCCGAGCGCCTTTGCAATTTCCGTTGAAGATATATTTCCGTTCTCATCCAGAGATTTCAGATAATTCAGATATGTGGGAAGGCGCTGAAGCGTATTAACAGACACCTGCTGAGAATATTCCATAACGTCCTCCTGTCGTTAAATGCAGGATTTTAAACCGATTCCTGCATCTTATATTTATTATATACGAATAAAGCTCATTTGTCAACGGGGACTGCACAAAAAAGGGCAGTCCCCGTTCATACTTAAGGCAATACCGCCGGATTCTGACGGTAAAGATGCAAAGTCGTATTTTTCGTCAAACGATACCAATTGAGAAGGTAGAAGCAGCTCCTCTGCCGACGAAAATTGTAAAGTATGACGGAATAGAAGCAAGCATATGCGCAGCAAAGGCGTTAGCCGTGCATTTTGCGGTATTGCCTTAAAACAATACCAAACAGTTGTGGCGATGCATATATGCCGCCAAAGCGTGAACCGTGAATGATACGGTGCTGCCTTAAAACAGAACAATCAAGAACTGTGAAATCAGAACAACGGCAATAAGCGCCACCGGATAGGTCGCCGCATAGGCGGAGGCAACGTCCTCGGTTCCGCAGACATTAATCAGCGTACCGAGCGCAGGCGTGCTTGTCATTCCTCCCGTCAGGGAACCGAGATTATTGAGCAGGCTGAGTTTCAAAACGTATTTTGCGAACAGGAATCCTACAATCATCGGGACAATCGTCATAAACACCCCGTAGAAGAAGTACTGAACGTCGAACAACTCCAAGAAACCGGAGCCTCCCGCGATTCCGGCGCCGATCAGGAAGAACATCAAGCCGAGCTCACGGAAAATCTTCAGGGTTGAATCCTTGGGCATCAGATTGATTTTTCCGCAGCGTCCGAAATGCCCTAATATAAGCGCGACAAGCAGACAGCCGCCGGTTGTCGTCAGAGAGAAGCAGGTACCGCTTAACCCCTTTCCGGAAAGCGGTATTTTTATCATTCCGAAAAAGGTACCGAGAACGGCGGCAAGGGAAAACGCCATAAAACCGTGTCCGTCCATATCAATCAGCTTGCCCGGGATTTTTTTCTTTTCCTTGCCGGCGTCGGCAACCACGAGCTTTGCTCTCTCTTTATTCATATCGGCATGAAGCATTTTCGGAATCAGTTGCACGAAAAGCACAACGCCTATTACTCCGAAAATATAGGCAATTCCGTGTCCTACGGCAACCGCACTTTCGTACTCGGCGGATACGGTGGATTTCGCCGCCGAAAAGGCAGGGGTAGAGGTAAGGGAGCCCGAAAGCAAACCGACTACCATCGCGGTAAGCTCTTCGTTGTTGGAAGCAACGCCTGTCATACGTCCGAAATAAATGCAGGCAACGGCGGCAATTCCGCCCGCAAGGATAACTACAAGACCGATCAGCACATAGGACTTAAAGTTCTTTTTCATATTTCCAAAAAACTTGGGGCCGGCAATAAATCCGACCGAAGTCACAAACAGAATCAGTCCGAGATTTTCAACAATTTTAAGCGCGTTTGAGGTATAATGAATCATCTCCCCGCCCGACTTAACAACAAGCTGTGCGTCAAGCTTATCGTAAAGGAAACAGCCGAAAACCAAAGCAACTATGAAAACCGCGGCGTCTCCGAGGGAAACACCTTTTATGGTAATACGTCCGAGCGAATACCCGACAGCGGCAATGGCAAAAATACAGAACATAAAGAAAGTAATTCCGGTAATCGGGATTACGCCTCCGAATAATGTCATACTACGTAACTCCTTCTCAGAACGCTTTTACAGTCAAATCGGGATTGCCGTGTGTATACGAGGGCAGAAGCTTAGGAGATACCATATCGGTTTCGATCCCGGCGGCTTTCATTTCCTCTGCGAACCTGTTCACATGGTCAAGCGTGAGCTTTCCTACCTTTACATCCTTGCAGTGTGAAGAAGCGGCTTTTCCGGCATCGCGTCCGAAAACAATAATATCAAGCAAGGAATTGCCCATCAGACGGTTTCTTCCGTGGATTCCGCCGACAGCTTCTCCGGCAACATAGAGGTTTTCGATATTCGTCGTCATACAATCAGGTCGGATATCAAGACCGCCGTTCTGATAATGGAGAGTGGGATAGACAAGAATCGGCTCTTTTCTGATATCGATGCCGTATTTTCCGAACATACGCATCATGGCGGG
>USPP01000285.1 GCA_900556615.1 uncultured Eubacteriales bacterium | reverse complement strand
AAGGTCCGAACACCAAAACCGTAGTTGTAACCAGCCAACTGCATCCAGTTAAAATTCTTACGCTGCTTCCAAGTCAGCCTGGGCGTTCTCATAAGCTCCACTGCGCCGGGCGATAAAATCCGACTTCCATTAACGCCTGTGCCGTGATTCGCCAGCGCTGCCATTAGCTTGGCATAATCGGATACTGTAGTGATAATACCGGCGCCGCCGCTGTCATACTCTTCTCCCAGAATATGTTCATTTTTCTTTCCGCAATTTACGAACGTACCGTTCTTAGCTTTTCCATATTTCTGCGCCTCGACAATATCAAAGCTGCCGTTTTCCCCCTCCGGCACAAAGCAATACTGCTGCGCGATTCCCGACACTTCTGCTTCGGTAACATGATAGCGGGAAGCTTCCATGGATAAAGGAGAAAAAATATTTTCTCTTACATAGTGCCGGAATTTTGTTCCGCTGATAATTTCAACAAGTCCGGCCAACACATCGTGACAAAGGCTGTATTGCCAATATAATCCTGGCTCAAAAGATAACGGATCGGAAGCAATACACCGCACAACTGTTTCAGTATTCATTTTGCCGCCTGTTATATTTTCGGCTCTTTGAAAAGCTTCGGTCCGCATATCATAGGTCAAGCCTGCCGTCATAGAAAACAGATCTCCGATTGTTATGGCTTGTTTGGCTTCTCTAAGACTGCCGTCGGTTTCTCTTACCGACATATATCGGTATTCCGGAATATACTCATAGAGCGGATCTGTAACAGCAAAGTATCCTTGTTCAAGAAGCTGCAAAGCCGCCGTCACCGTTGTGATTTTGGAACATGAATAAATATAGTAAGATTCACTGCCATCGAGTGGAATCCGTTTTTCCAAATCAGAATAACCGCTCTGATAGGAAAATACTCTCTTATTATCGACATAGATCTCGACCGCATTGCCTGGCGTTCGATCCAACGCCATATTGTCCATAAAGATTTTTACGTTTTGAAAATCCATTATACCGTATCCTCCTGATTTCCGATTGCCAATAAATATACTGAAATCTCGGACTGCTCCAACAGCTTCCGCTGCGCAAACAGATACAAACCGTCTCTCAGCAAAAGCATCTTCAATCTGTCACACCAATTCTGCATTTCCAAATAAACTCTGAAGCTCCTGCGTAAAAACGACGGGACAACAGCATAAAATTTCGATTTGTTTACGTCGTATGTTTTATAATTGATTTCCATTTTCCAAGCCCCCTCAATTGGTGAAAAATGCTCGTAAAAGCATCAACAAAAGAAGTAGTTCTAAGAAAATCATTATCGAACTGTAAAATTTAAGGCAATGCTGCCGCGTTCTGAGGGTACAGATGCGCTGTCGTATTTGTCGTTAAACGATATAAATTGAGGAGGTAAGAGCGACTCTCAGCCGACAATATTTGTGAAATATGGCGGAAAAGGGACAAGCAGATTGCAGTTAAGGCACAAGGCGTGAATTATGCGGTATTGCCTTAAATATCTATAATAATCAGCCCAATATCTGCTTTACCTCTTTCACAAGTGTCTCGGAAATCTCTGTCTCAGGAATTTTCCGAATAATTTCGCCGTGACGGAAAAGCAGCGCTTCACCGTCACCTCCGGCAATTCCGATATCGGCTTCCCGCGCTTCTCCGGGGCCGTTGACAGCACACCCCATAACCGCTACCGTAAGAGATTTATCCGTTCTGATGTGCGACAGCTTCTCTTCTGCCTCCGAAGCAATTCGGATAAGGTCGATTTTGGTTCTTCCGCAGGTCGGACAGGATACAACACGTATTCCTGCAGTATGACTGAGACCGAGAGACTGAAGAATGGCTTTTCCCTCTTTCACTTCATTAACCGGTGCATCCGTAAGCGACACTCTTATCGTATCTCCGATACCGTCGCAGAGAAGCGCCCCGATTCCTGTCGCCGAGCGGAGAGTTCCGAGTCTATGAGTCCCTGCCTCTGTAACACCAAGATGAAGAGGATAGTCACAGATTTCCGCAAGAATACGATTCGCTTTTATCATTGTCCTGACATCGGAGGATTTAACGGCAATGATTGTATCGTAAAAATCATATTTTTCCAACAGCCTGACGTGTGATACCGCACTCTCGGCAAGCGCTTCCGGCGTAGGAGAACCATATTTTGCAAGAAGCTCTTTTTCAAGCGAACCACCGTTTACCCCGATTCTGATAGGAATTCCGGCAGCACGGCAAGCCGAAATCACTGCTTTTACCCTATCCTCCCCGCCGATATTCCCCGGATTAATACGAATTTTATCGGCGCCCGCCGCCGCGCTTTCAACGGCAAGACGATAGCTGAAATGAATATCAGCGACAATCGGGATTTTTATATCGGATTCCTTAAGCCTTGCAATATTTTTAACAGCGCCGTCATCCGGAACAGTCATTCGTACAATATCACATCCGGCAAGCTCAAGTTCCTTTATCTGCCTGTATAAAGCTCCAAAGTCGGAGCTTGAAACATTGGTCATCGACTGAACGGAAATCGGCGCATCTCCTCCGATATCAATTCCTCCCACCTTGACCTTTTGGGATTTTCTTCTGTAATTATTGTATTTCATATCAATTTATCAGCTTTGCTACATCCTGAAAGGTTACGAAAAGCATAAGAAGCATCAAAAGCGCAAAGGTTATCAGCTTTAAAACCGCTTCGGTTTCACGCTTTAAAGGTTTTCTTCTTATAAACTCAATCAACATAAATAATATACATCCTCCGTCAAGCACCGGAATCGGAAGAAGATTGAAAACTCCGAGATTAAGGGCAATCAGCGCAGTGAGCGACAGAAGATATACTCCTCCGTCACCGGCTTCTACCGCCGCTCCGATCTCAGAGGTGATTCCGACCGGTCCCGACATCGCCTCAACGCCGTACTTACCTGTCACAAGATCAACAAGAGAATCCCATATCATTCTGACCGACGTAACCGACTGCCAAAAAGCATGCTTTACGGTATTGCCGAAGGTCTTGTTTTCACGGCAAAGATAAAAGTCCCGTTCGGCAAATGTTACGCCGTTCTCCGAAACCGTTCCGAACTCCACATCACGGATAACC
>USPP01000284.1 GCA_900556615.1 uncultured Eubacteriales bacterium | reverse complement strand
CCTTTGGCAGCATTGGCAACAAGCCCGCCGATAGCGCCGAGACCGATAACGCCGAGCGTCTTTCCTTCTATCTCACAGCCCGCAAATTTAGATTTTTCCTTTTCGGCAAGAGCAGCAATTCCAGTTTCGCCTTTTTTGGATTTTGCCCACTCGATTCCGCCGACAATACCTCTCGACGCCATAAGAAGGGAGGCAATTGCCAGTTCTTTTACTCCGTTTGCATTAGCTCCGGGCGTATTAAATACCACAATGCCCGCCTCGGCGCAGCGATCGATCGGAATATTATTCACTCCCGCTCCCGCCCTGCCTATCGCCTTCAGCTCGCTTCCGAACTGCATATCGTGCATTTTTGCCGAACGTACAAGAATGGCATCGGGATTTTCTATATCCTCTCCCACGCTGTAAAACGAGCGGTCAAAGCAATCGGTTCCGACCTTCGCAATCTTGTTAAGCAATTTTATATTATACATTGTGTTTTCTCCTTAAAATCAAATCTTTAGGCGATTGTAAAACACCGTTTCACAATCGGCTGCACTGCGGCAGGTTTACGCACGCTTATCGCCGCAATCTAAAATCACAAATTTGCGCTGCTCCCCTCGGCGTGCAGGCTCGCTTTGCCCGTCTTTAAGGTGTTTCTTCATCGGAGAATCCGCTGACAAAACGAAATGGAATTAAGGCAATACCGCCGGTGCACGGCTAACGCCTTTTTGCGCATTTGCTTGCATCTTTCCCGTCGTATTTTAAAATTTCGTCGGCAGAGGAGTCACTCTTGTCTCCTCAATTGGGATTGTCTGACGAAAAATCCAGCGGCGCAACTGCACAACAATCATTGTGCGGTATTGCCTTAAATTTGCCGGCTTCTGCAAACGGCTAATCAAACCTTGGGATTTTCCTCAGCGAAAAGCTTCATAAATTCAACAAGCTTGCTTACGCCCTCAATCGGCATAGCGTTATATATGGAAGCTCTCATTCCGCCGACAGAACGATGCCCTTTTATATTCTTAAAACCGGCTTTTGCCGCCTCCTTAGCGAACTTGGAATCAAGCTCGGGATTTCCCGTGACAAAGGTTACGTTCATCATCGAACGGGAGGCTTTTTCGACAGGCGCGGCATAATAGCTCTGATGATCGAGATAATCATAAAGCACCGCTGCTTTTTTCTCATTATATTCCTTCATAGCCTCAAGCCCGCCTCTTTCAAGCAGCCATTTGAAAACAAGTCCGGCAACATAAATGGGATAGCAAGGAGGCGTGTTGTACATAGAGTCATTATCCGCCATAAGCTTCCAATCGAACATAGCGGGAGTATCGGGACGACATCTTCCAAGAAGATCCTCTCTCACAATCACTATGGTCAATCCCGCCGGGGCGACATTCTTCTGTGCGCCGGCATAGATTACGCCAAACTTTGTCACATCGACAGGTTCGGAGAGAATACAGGAGGACATATCGGCAACAAGAGGAATATCGCCTGTATCGGGAATATAGTTGAATTTCGTACCGTAAATAGTATTATTGTAACAGATATGAACATAATCTGCATCCGCACGGAAATCCTCACGTTTGGTCAACGGAATATAAGTATTGTTTCTGTCCTCAGAAGAAGCGACGACTCTGACGTCCCCGTACTTCTGAGCTTCTTTATAGGCTTTTTTGGAAAACTGACCAGATACAATATAGTCGGCTTTTCCGGAACCGGTGAGAAGATTGTAGCAAACTGACGCAAACTGTGTAGATGCTCCGCCCTGAAGGAAAAGCACCTTATAATTGTCCGGAATATTCATAAGCTTACGAAGATCTGTCTGGGCTTCCGTTATAATAGCCTCATAATCAGCGGAGCGGTGACTCATTTCCATCACGGACATTCCCGAATCACCGTAACATACAAGCTCTGAGGCTGCCTTTTCAAGTACGGGAAGCGGAAGCATGGAAGGACCGGCTGAAAAATTAAATACTCTGTTCATATTGATGATCCAATCTCCGGCAAATAGTGTTTTGCGTGCAGCCGTTTTGTGCCGGGGAAACGGCTGCCGGAAATCCGGCAAAGCGCGCGGTATAATAAAATCACTATTTATTATACCTTTACCGGAGCGATAAGTCAAGGGATTTTTCCTTTGCCGTTCAAAATATTTTACCAAATTAATTTAATAAAGAATAAAATAACCGTCAAAGAGCCATTTTTTTAAAAAATCGGAGATTTCTATTTACAGATTTGACGTTTTAGGATATAATAGTAAGGAGCTTTCTCTCTTGTAAGCAAGATTTATCTGTAGGTTTTTGAAACGGAGAATGAAAAATGGATTACAGCAAAAGCGACGCTCTTATAAAAAAAGTTAAAATCGCTGTGCTTATCGCCGTGATGATAGTCATAGCCGCCTTCTGCATAATAAAAAGAAACAGTATTGTTCCCGGATGGCATGGCGAGGGGGAAGAAAAGTACTACATTACTTTTCCCTTCAAGCGAGCGACAGGAATAAAAACCATCGACGGAAATGACTATCTTTTTGCAGATTACGGAGAAAATCATCTCCTCTACGGATGGAATAAATATGACGATTTTTACTACTACTCCCGGGAGGACGGAACCATTGCAAAAGGGGAGATGTATGTTGACGGCGAAAAATACTGTTTTGAGGCCTCTACCGGAAAGCTTTACAAAAATACGACCTATATTCTGAACGGCAAGCTCTGGTATTTTGACGATCATGGCTTTAAGGTGTACGGAATTATAGAACTCGATGGACAAAAATTCTGCTTCAGTGAGGCAGGGAACCTGAAAAAAGGACTCCAGATCATCGACGGTAAAACCTATTACTTTGATCCCGAAAATGAAAATATGAGATACGGCTTTATCACCTCCGGCGGTGCTACCTATTACTTCGGAGAAGACGGCTCTGCTGTTACCGGAGAGGTCGAAATAGACGGCGTTCTTTACGTTTTCGATGAGAATGGAAAGAAAATAAACTGAGTAATTTATGGCAATACCACACAATGATTGTTGTACAGTAGCGCCGCCGGATTTTTCGTCAGACAATACCAATTGAGGAAGCAAGAGTGCCTCCTCTGCCGACAAAATTTGTGAAGGTT
>USPP01000283.1 GCA_900556615.1 uncultured Eubacteriales bacterium | reverse complement strand
CCTGCTCGTGAGATGCTTATTACAGCGGATGGCGATCTTTATTTTAGAGATGCCAGATATATTTCTCTTGGAAGTATTTTTGATTTTCCGAGAAACAAACTGAAGAAAACGTCAGAATATTTTAAAGTGTCTCCTTTTGTTGGTTATA
Source organism: uncultured Eubacteriales bacterium (assembly GCA_900556615.1). Classification (GTDB taxonomy): domain Bacteria; phylum Bacillota; class Clostridia; order Oscillospirales; family CAG-272; genus Colimorpha_A. The sequence goes on along the minus strand of USPP01000283.1, from coordinate 2,939 downwards.
AGGGCTTCTGGGAATGGCCGACAACAACTGCTGCCATTCTGTATGATGAAACGAACCGTCGTTTTGTAATGCTGGAAAGTAAGGAAGAGTATTTGACCGAACTGTTTTTTATTGGAGGGGATATGGATTATAAAGCCGAGACAGGCAGAGATATGGTGCACATGGAAGGGAATAACGAAGGATATGTTTTTGCCGTGCTAAAGGAACCGGGGCGGGATGAATACTATGTATATGGGATGGTATTGAATGGTGACTGTAAAGTTGAACGCAGCCATTACATGCGTCTGAATCTGGCAAATTCCGACAAGATAACCAAATTTGCGTTCCATCCGTTTTACAGGTTGTTGTTCTATGCGACAGAGCAGGGGGATATCTATCAGTTTAACATGAACACTCCCGACGAAAAGGCGAAAAAGATACTTTCTTTTCCCAATGAGCATATTTCAGTATTGAAATTCAATTTGCTCGTGCCTTACATCCAATATGCGGATTGGGAGCGGGAAAGGGAAAAATGGTTAATTATAGCCGGTTATGACAAGACAAAGGAAGAAACTGTTTCGGGAGCACTGAGAATGTACGAATTCCAGGAAGTTACATCTGCTCCGAAGTTGAAAATGGAATTTACGGATTTAGGAAAAATAGTGGATGCCGCATATCGGTTTAGAAATGACGAATCCAAGTAGTAATATAAAATTTAAATTGTAGAATTATGAAAAAATTATTGTTATTATTATCGTTGTCATTGGGATGCTTTGTATTGAGTAGCTGTTCATCAGAAGTCAAGAAGTATGTCATAAAAGGGCATGTTGATAAATATGAGTCGGATTTGCTTATGACAATGGTTAATGAAACGGGGAAAGTGGACACCATACACGAAGTGCGTTCTGTGAACGGCGATTTTGAAATGGAGGGTGTTATTAACGGACCGAAATTGGCTTTTCTTACAATCAAAGGTGTCAATGGGAGAATCCCGTTGTTGCTTGAAGATACTCTTTTTACGCTTAATATAAGAGCGAAAGATTTGGCGGACGTCCGGAATTACGATATTCAGGGCGGACGTCTGCAAGCTGGGAAAAATGCGTTGGATGATGTTGAAATAGAGGTTTTCAGTGATAGGGATTCTATTCTTGCCTGTTATTTTGAGGCAGAAAAAAATCATGACATTGCCGGTAAAATGCACGAAAGAGCGATGTTGGATCGTATGACTATTGCCTATGATAAGGAGGAGAACAAGTTTATTGAAGCGAATAAGGATAATATTTTAGGTTTGGCTATCGTATATTATCGTTATAATTACTTGAACTTCGACCGTTTGAAAGTGAAATTTGAGCTGCTGAGTGATGCAATGAAAAACACACCGGAAGGTCGTCTGATACAAGCCCGATATGATAAATTGGGGGTAGTAAAGGTTGGAAGACAGGCTCCTGATTTCACTTTGCCGACACTGGATGGTTCAACCGTCACTCTATATGATGTGAAAGCTCCGGTAAAGATTCTTGATTTTTGGGCGTCTTGGTGTGCTCCTTGTAGAAAAGAGAATCCGAATATGGTGAAAACATACGAGAAGTTTAAAGACAAAGGATTGGTTATTATCGGAATTTCAATGGATGCTCGTGAGGGGGATTGGAAAAAAGCAGTTGAAACTGATGGGCTGACATGGATTCAGGCATGCGATTATAAGAACACGGCAGGTGAAGTTGCCAGGGCTTATAATATCACGGCAATCCCTCGTGTTTTGGTGTTGGATAAAAACAATCGTGTCATCGCCGACGGTTTGACCGGGGAGATGTTGGATGAATTTTTGGCAAAACGGTTGAATTGAAATTTTTGAGATAATGAAGATCGTGAATACTGGCCGCTGTCATATCGTAAGAATGTATAACACCATGTATTCCGCAGACAGCATGGAGCTTATATCCATAGTAGTGTATACCTTGGGATGCGCAATAGCCCCAGTCGGGCGCAGCCTCACGATTATCCCGTCCCATGGTGCAGCGCTTGGCTCTTGCGTTTTGACAAACTTTGACCGGTTTGGAGTCGATGCAAAAGACATCCTCGGATCCGTCAATGGCAACTGCCACATTTTTGCGGATTTCTTCTGCAAGCCGGGCCGGCAACTTGTGCCGGGCATTGAACTGCCTTCGGCTGATCAAGTTTGGCAAATCTGCCTTGCATTCATTATGCAGGCGATGAAACAAAAGATTTTCGCTATCGAAGCCGAACGCTTCGGCCGTAATGCCAAGAGCTATAACCTCAAGGTCGGAAAATTTGGGAACAACACCACATCGAGGTATATTTCCGAGTTCATTAACACGATTTCCGGCGAAATCCTTGCAGATACCGAGAATTCTAACGAAATTCGCTATGAAGTTGCGCATAAGCGATGAATTAGTAGTTAGGGATATTCAGTAAATGTCTTAAAAAAGTAAGATGGCATATGCAGATGATTTACTACTATCCTCTCATATGCCATTTTTATTGTATTTTTTTTCTCTCTGACCTAATGAGCAGACTGAGGAAGCATATAAAGAAGTGAGCTGCGATGCGCTTTGGAGAGCGCACGTATACGGGGCGCATGTTGAGGTCGGATTTCTCAACCCGGAAGCAGTCTTCAATTTCCCAACGGTATGAGTTGACGCGGATTATCTGGCAGGGGTCGTCGCCGAGGCCTGTTGCAAGGGCGTTGAAGCCATCGTAGCGTGCTTCTTCGGCGATTTGTTCATAATCGAGGATTGCTGATGTGATGGTTTCGATAGGGTTGCCTTTGGCATCGAAGTAGGTTGGCTTCATAAAGCGCCGGCAGTCGTTGGGCGATTTGGGCCGGTTAATTTCGCCTCGATTTAGTTTTGTGATGGCGCGCTCGATCTGTCTCCCGCGGATATCTGCATAATTTTTCCACTTTGTACAGGTAATTCCGCAATTGCATTAGAGATCAAGCG
>USPP01000282.1 GCA_900556615.1 uncultured Eubacteriales bacterium | reverse complement strand
CCCAGCCGTTATTTATATTAAGGCAACACCGCGCAGCAATCATTGTGTGGTATTGCCTTAATGTTTTTTTACGATAACGGGCAATCCTGCCCGAAAGATCCATTAGCGGTTTATTCCGTAATTCCTTAGCAACTGTATCTGACGACAGGTGGAAAGTAAACCGAAAAGCCGGATACAGTGGTAATCGTAAAAGTCATAAAGTATAAAAGTATCGCTGCGGATTACATCCCTTTTTTGTTCACAGTAAATTTACACACAATGTCCGTCTGTGAAAAGAAACTACTTGACAGAGAACACTTTGTCTGGTATAATGTGTAAGGTGTTTTGCTTTACACTCTCCCGGAGGCGAAAAAAGTGTCGAAAAATTTGAGTATGTCACTCCTGCTTGATTTTTACGGAGATATTCTCTCAGAGCCTCAGCGCGAGGCAATGGATTATTTCTATAACGGAGATCTGTCGCTTTCGGAAATATCGGAACTGACAGGAATTACCCGTCAGGGTGTACGCGACAGACTTGTAAAAGCGGAGCAAATCCTCTCTGAGCTTGAAGAGAAGCTCAGCCTTGCAAAACGCTTTGGAAATATTGAGAAAGATGTGGCTTTCATAATAAACCGTCTTGAGCAAATACATACGGTATACGGCGTTGACGTTGCGGATATCATCAAAACCGCAGAAAATATCAAAAACTGCTGATATATCCGGAGAAATCAGATTACTTACAGAAGGGGAATGATAATCGATGTTCCAAAATCTTACCGATAAAATCAATGCCGCCTTTAAAAAGTTCAAAAATAAGGGAAAGCTTACTGAAGACGACGTTAAAGCAGGAATGCGGGAAATAAAGCTCGCTTTGCTCGAGGCGGATGTCAACTTTAAAGTAGTTCGAGATTTCATAAAAAAGGTCACGGACCGTGCTGTCGGAGCCGACGTAATCAACAGCCTTCTCCCTGCTCAGCAGATTGTCAAAATCGTGAATGAGGAGCTTACCGCACTTATGGGCGGTGCAAATGAAAGGATTCATCTCTCCTCGCGCCCTCCTACGGTCATTATGATGGTAGGACTTCAGGGAGCAGGAAAAACGACCCACTGTGGAAAAATTGCCGGAGCTTTCAAAAAGCAAGGGCGCAGACCTCTGCTTGTAGCATGTGACGTATACCGCCCTGCGGCGGTAAAACAGCTTGAAGTTATCGGGGAGCAGCTTGATATCCCCGTATTCTCAATGGGAACCGATATTTCTCCTGTCGAAATTGCAAAGGCGGGCATTGAACATGCAAAGCGGCATGGTCACGATATCGTATTCATCGACACCGCCGGACGTCTTCATATCGATGAAAAAATGATGGAGGAACTTCAAAACATAAAGACAGCGGTAACCCCCGATGAAATTCTTCTCGTAATCGATGCCATGCTCGGTCAAGACGCGGTAAACGTTGCCGAAACCTTCAACGGTATGCTTGATATTACCGGCGTTGTTCTCACAAAATTAGACGGCGATACAAGAGGCGGAGCGGCGCTTTCGGTCAGGTATGTCACCGGAAAACCGATCAAATATGTCGGCGTAGGCGAGAAGCTTGACGCAATCGAGCCGTTTTATCCCGACAGAATGGCATCGCGTATTCTCGGAATGGGAGATGTTCTCTCGTTAATAGAAAAAGCTGAGGCTGCCTACGATGAAGAGCAGGCGGCCGAGCTTGAAAGAAAGCTCAGAAAATCAGAGTTTACGCTTGAGGATTTCCTTGACCAATTCAGACAGGTCAGAAAAATGGGCTCTATGAAGGATATCCTTTCAAAGCTTCCGGGAGTCGATCAGAATCAGCTTGCCAATGCAGAAATAGACGAGCACGCAATCGATAGACTCGAGGCAATTATCCTCTCCATGACGCCGCGTGAAAGACAAAAGCCCTCGATCATCAATGTTCCGAGGAAAAAGCGCATTGCCGCTGGCTCCGGTACTAAGATCGAAGATGTTAACCGTCTTCTTAAACAGTTCGACCAGACCTGCAAAATGATGAAGGAGCTTTCGAGCGGCAAATTCAACCGTATGATGAAAAAAGGAAGAAGATTCCGCGGCTGATCAAGCGCTGAAGTATTATCGTAAAACAAATCGGTCAGCACCATGAAACAGAAAACACAGGTTGTGTAAAAGCTCAACTTTTGTTATATTTATAAATATATATTTTTTCGGAGGAAAACAAAATGGCAGTAAAAATCAGACTCAGGAGAATGGGACAGAAAAAGGCTCCCTTTTACCGTATAGTGGTTGCGGATTCAAGATATCCCCGTGACGGACGCTTCATTGAGCAGATCGGACATTATAATCCTATGACCGATCCCGCCGAAGTTGTCGTTGACGCGGAAAAGGCAACTCAGTGGATTAAGAACGGCGCTCAACCTACCGAAACCGTTCGCGCACTCCTCAAAAAGCAAAATATCATAGGGTGAACGATATGCCGGAGCTTAAGCAACTGCTCACGGATATTTCACGTGCGATTGTTGACTGCCCTGACTCAGTTACCGTTGACGAGCGCGAAGAGGGCGACACTATTGTCTTTACTCTTCATGTGACCGAATCCGATATGGGCAAGGTAATCGGTAAGCACGGAAAAAACGCGAGATCAATACGTGCGGTCATGAAGGCCGCTGCCGCTACCGCCGGCAAAAAAGCCGTTGTGGATATTGCGGAATGAAAAAATGAAAATCGGTACACCTTGAAAGTTGCAGGTGTACCGATTTTTACATATCATAAATGCTCTTGGGATTCAGAGAGCTTTTTCAAAAGCTTCTTCTCGGATACAAAAGCATTTTTATTTTTTCATTAAACGATATCAAAGCTTAAGATAATACCTCACAATAATTGTTTTGCATTTCGTCAGACGATACAAATTGAGAGACAAGAGGATTCCTCTGCCGGCAAAAGACGGAAAGAGGCAAGCATTTGCGCACGCAGCAAAGGCGACAGTCGTGCACCCAGCGTACTGCCTTAAGTTTATTATGCTTTTTCCGTCAGGGAAGGACGTGTTTTTTTAAGTAAAATAACAATCGGAGGGACAAGCGGAATATGGCAGACCGCAGAAGCGGAGCGGCAAAGCCGATTGCAATTCCATA
>USPP01000281.1 GCA_900556615.1 uncultured Eubacteriales bacterium | reverse complement strand
ATTTTCCCGGTTTCCCGACCGGGAAAATGCCGGGCTTGTTGCTTAATGCAACAGCCCGAATTTGTATTGTTTGACGAAAAATCCGGCGGCGCAACTGCACAACAATCCTTGTGCAGTATTGCCTTAAGGAGAATTTGCGCGTGAAATAACGGTACAAAAGTCCGATTTCATGTAATTTTCACGCTAATTTCCTTTCAGCTTTGCTTTTAATGCCTCATAACGTTTGTCTCCGAGAAGTTTTCTGCCGAGACGGTTCGGAAAATGTTTGATCCGATCGATTTTTTCGGCACGTTTACGCTTTTTCTGCTTTTGTATCAGTTCTTTCGATACCCAACTGCCGGAAAACCAATGAATGCAGACGGTGTTTTTTGTTTTCATCAGTTTTTTTGTTTTGAAATCAATCGGACAGAAAAAATCTTTAGGGTACAACGCAAATCCTGAAATTTCCTGATATTCTCCGTTTGGGATAAATCCGAGGGACAGGCAGATTGATGTAATCGTCGTAACATTTGTAATATAGCTTATTGAGCCGTCGGGATTGTAAAACTCGGCGGTATCATAATAGGAAAGAAATTTCCGGAACAAAGGAAAGTCCTTCCGGCACGCCATAATTCCCGTTGGAATATGTGTATCATCTTCGAATCCGGAAAAAGCTTCATGTGACAAATAGGTATCTATGGGTTTCACTAACTCAACATCGGTGTCCATATACACGCCGCCGCAAGTTGTCATAGCATAAAGTCTTACATAATCCGTCACAAAAGCCCATTTTTTTGCTTCGTAAGCCTGTCTTACATAAAGCGGAGCAGAGGAAACATCAAAATTTTTTTCGCTCCATTCGATTATTTCATAGTCCGGACAGTATTTTTTCCAGCTTTTAATACATTTGACCGCAAGCGGGGGAAGCGGATTCCCGCCGAACCAGCAGTAGTGAATTGTTTTTGGTATCATTGTTTTTTTTCCTTTTGTATGTAATAGAAAGAGTCGGCAAGAATCAGCTTCAAAATCCGGGAATAACGTTTTGTCTTTGTCAGATGCTGCTTTTCAAAAGGAAGAGAGTATTTATCCGCTATCAACATAATACTATCGTTTTTATTGTTCAAACGGTCAATCAGTTCTGAATAATACAAAGGCTTCAATTCATTTTTTGTTTGCTGATATTTCAAATAATCTTCAACCGGTTGTTCAGCAATTGCACCGTTGTTGCCGTTACGAAGAATTTCAAGCATTTCGTTTCCCTTTTTACTGATAACCGCAACCATGCTTACTCCGGTTTTATCCTTTTCGAAACGCGGTCCCCAGTAGTCGCCAATACGAATATCCGCATCGGAACAGTCACGCCAACGGCATTCATAACAGCATTCGTTATAACAACTGCCGGTTTCAAAGAGACGAAAGTAAGGATCCTCTTTTTGATATAAACAAACGCTCTTTATTCCGTCGGAATTATGAAGGTATATTTCACGCCAGCCGTTGGGTTTATACCGGAATTGCGTATAAATTCTGTCTTCCCTCAATCCATATTTTTCCGAAAGCCAGCTTTTATATTTTTTATAAAGATTATATGTCGGAACCCCGTGACAAATAAGGTCAATATACACAATATCGCTTCGGTCGGCAAACAGCTTTCTTGCCGCCGATATCTGACAGGGTAATCCGAATATTGCAACCGGAGATTGACAGCTTGATATATCCTGCAGAACATGAGAAAATTTACTTTGCATATATTTTGAACCCTGCAAGAGCTTCAATTCATTTTCAGAATGAATAAGAAGATGCCTTGCTGTTTGTGTTTCTGAATCAAAGGTACATCCTGCAATAGCGTATCCCTTTTCAAGCAGCTGCTTTGCCAGCGCATAGGCAAAGCCTCCGCTTGACGAAACTTTCAGGATATCTTCATCAGCGTCTTTATAAGAATACAAAGGATAATCTTTTATCATCTTGCTGTTACCGTGTCCGTGCAGAGGGCAAACGGTCAGACATTTCCCACAGTTAATGCACGAGTTCTCCTTTACATAAGCGCGCATAAAACCGAATTCATTTAATTTAATTTGTATAGCTGACACCGGGCAGATTCTTTCACAGGCACCGCAGCCGCAGCAAAGAGAATGACTGGATAAAACTTTCTTTTGTTTGTACGGTGACAAATGAGAAATTTTATCGAGGGCGCCGAATAAATATTTCCGAGAACTTTTTCGCAATATTGACAGCGCATTATTGATTTTTTCAAAGTTAAAGTCGTATGATACCGTGCCGTCTCCGTTATAATCGATAAGATGCTCCGAAAGATTAACAACAGATAATAAATTGTAAACACGGGAATTCTGATTGATTGGATCCTGAGCACAAAAACGCTCAAACGGTACAAAAATTTTTTGAAATAACAAAGAAAAAACCATTCCGTGAAAAGAGTCGGTACAAATGATTTCCGCTCCATCAATTAAAGTTAAAAACTCTTGCGGACCTATGGATGTTTTGATACAGCCATCACGTTCCAAATCCGTTTTAAAAACCGGAATAATCTTTAATTCAAGTTTTTTGTCTGATGCTATTTCAGATATTTTTTTCCAATGTAATTCATTCGATCCAAGCATATATGCAAGTAAATACGTCTTCTTTTCAGAATACTTTGGGACGTTTCCGTAAACACGCCATTCATCCCCCGTTAACAGAACCGTTGGATCGCAAACCATTTCAGCCTCTTTACCGGTAAGCTGTTTTATCAAGTTTTTTCCTTGAATTTCACGAACAGATAAATATTCGAAACGTTTAATGAGTGTCCTCATTTGATCTGAAACAAATCTGTTTTCAATTTTAGGAAGTCCGATGCTGGGGGCATAAGCTATCATTCTTTCACGAGAAGAAACAAAGTCAAGGAAATAATGAGCATCAAAATTGTTAGGCGACCAAATTTGATCGCTTCCGCAGATAAACGCATCATATTGCTCATTTAATTCACATAAATCTGTCAGAGTCGTACATTCAGGAGTAAAGGTCAAACGTTCACTTAAATAAACATCAAATGCCTTGCTTCTGCTATCATCGGAAAAATGCCGAGGCATAGATTTTACAGCGGCAGGAGGTCTAAATCTTTTTAAAGCGCGTCGGCAAACAGATGAAA
>USPP01000280.1 GCA_900556615.1 uncultured Eubacteriales bacterium | reverse complement strand
TACCACCGCTCAGGACGAAATTGCAACAAAGCTTGCCTCGGTCCGGGCAATTACGGCGGCTGAGAAGGAGGGAGGAGAGCTTGTAACCCTTTGCTCTGCCTGTCACAATGTTCTCAAGCGCGTGAACCATGATTTGCTTACAAACGAGGAGTTTGCGGCAAAGGTAAACAATTATATGAAGCCGGAGCAGCCTTACGGCGGGACGACAAAGGTGATTCATTATCTTGAGATGCTTCGCGACAAGGTCGGCTTTGACGAGCTGGCAAAAAAAGTAGTAAAGCCCTTTACCGGAAAAAAAATCGCCGCTTATTACGGCTGTCTGTTGCTTCGTCCCGGCAAAGTACTTGCCATGGACAATCCGGAAAATCCCGAAATTATGGAGAATTTTATACGGGCTATCGGAGGCGTTCCGGTGATATATCCCTATCGCAACGAGTGCTGCGGAGGCTATATCGCTCTTGAGGATAAGGCACTTGCCAGGAAAAAAAGCAATGCCGTTATGAAAAGCGCGGAAGGCTTCGGGGCGGATTTGCTGATAACCGCATGTCCTCTGTGTCTTTATAACTTAAAAAATACCGATGATTTCGGCACAGAAGTGCATTATTTTACCGAGCTGCTTGCCGAAGCTCTCGGAATCAAGGAGTGAGGAGGTGTTTTTTATGAGTAAGGAAACGAACAGAGATAAGGAACAGATTCTTCGCTCAAGCGGAGTGAATGTGCTCAAGTGCATGAGATGCGGGAAATGCTCCGGCACCTGCCCGTCATATGACGAAATGGAATACCATCCGCACGAATTTGTATATATGGTGGAAAAGGGCGAGATTGAAAAGCTTATGGCTTCCGAATCGGTTTTCAAATGTCTTACCTGCTTTGCCTGCGTCGAGAGATGTCCGAGGGGTGTTGAGCCGGCAAAAGTGATCGAGGCGGTGCGGCTTGAGATGATCAGGAAGCAGGGACAAAATCACCTGAAGGCGGACAGGATTCCCGAACTGCTTGACGATGAGATGCCGCAGCAGGCGATTGTTACCGCCATGAGAAAATATGCAAAGTGATCGAAAGGATAAACGATAATGCAGAGAATCGGAGTATTTGTCTGTCACTGCGGAACCAATATAGCCGGTACGGTGGATGTAAAGGCTGTCGCGGAAGCGCTGAGAAGCGAGCCGGGCGTTGTATTTTCTACCGAATACCAGTATATGTGTTCCGAAGCCGGACAGAATATCATAAAAAATGCTATCAGAGATAATAAGCTTACCGGCGTTGTCATCTGCTCCTGCTCGCCGAGAATGCACGAGGCGACCTTCAGAAAGACAGCTTCCGCCGCAGGGCTTAACCCCTATATGGTGGAAATCGCCAACATAAGAGAACAGGTGTCCTGGATACATAAGGATATGAAAGCAGGTACCGAGAAGGCAATCATTCTCGGACGCGCTGCAATCGCAAAGGTCAGCTTAAACGCGCCGCTTATCCCAGGAGAAAGTCCGGTTGTAAAGCGCGCACTGGTTATCGGGGGCGGTATTGCCGGCATTCAGACTGCGCTTGATATCGCGGACGCCGGTTTTGAGGTGGATATTGTCGAGAAGGAGCCTACGATCGGCGGGAAAATGACTCAGCTTGATAAAACCTTCCCTACGCTTGACTGCGCCGCCTGTATCCTCACGCCTAAGATGGTGGATTGCGCGCAGAATGAAAAGATAAAGATTTATTCCTACAGTGAGGTTTCGGCGGTCAAAGGCTTTGTCGGAAACTTTACGGTAACGATTAAGAAAAAAGCAAGATACGTTGACGAGCTGAAATGCACCGGCTGCGGAGAATGTACCGAAAAATGTCCTCAGAAGAAGGTGCCGAATGCCTTTAACCTCGGCCTTGATAATCGCCGCGCGATCTATATTCCCTTTGCGCAGGCGGTCCCGAAGGTTGCTACGATCGATGCCGATTACTGCAATATGCTTAAAAACGGCAAATGCGGCGTTTGCGCAAGGGTATGCGGAGCAGGTGCGATTGACTATCATCAGAAGGATACCTTTGTTGAGGAGAGATACGGTGCGATTGTGGTTGCCACCGGTTTTAATCCGATAAAGCTTGACGCTTACGAGGAGTACGGATATTCCCAGAGCAAGGACGTTATTACCTCTCTTGAGCTTGAAAGACTTATGAATGCTGCGGGGCCGAACGGCGGAACGCTGCTTCGCCCCTCGGATAAAACGCATCCCCATACCATTGTATTCGTTCAGTGCGTAGGCTCGCGCTGCGACGACGGAAAAGGGAAAAGCTATTGCTCCAAGATTTGCTGTATGTATACGGCCAAGCACGCCATGCTTATCAGGGAAAAATATCCCGATACCGAGGTTTATGTGTTCTATATTGACGTGCGTACCCCCGGAAAGAATTTTGACGAGTTCTACCGCCGCGCCGTCGAGGAATACGGAGTGCATTACATAAAGGGCATGGTCGGTAAGGTCGCTCCTCAGCCTGACGGAACGCTTCTTGTTCAGGCCTCCGATCTTCTTGCCGACGAACAGCTTAAGGTAAACGCCGATCTTGTGGTGCTTGCCGCTGCCATTGAACCCGATAAAACGGCAAGAAGTCTCGGTACGATGCTTACCGCAAGCATGGATACAAACGATTTCTTTACCGAAGCTCATCCCAAGCTTCGTCCTGTTGAGAGCCCTACGGCGGGTATCTATCTCTCGGGAGTATGTCAGGGACCGAAGGATATTCCGGAGACGGTCTCTCAGGCGGGAGCCGCCGCTGCAAAGGTGATCGGACTTCTTGCCAAGGATAAGCTTACCTGTAATCCCTGCGTGGCACATTCCGATGAAATGCTCTGCAACGGCTGTTCCTCCTGTGAAAAGGTATGTCCCTATGGAGCCATTACCTATTCGGATAAGGAATTTCGCGGACCTAACCGTACCACGCTCATACGCCGCGTAGCATCGGTCAATGAGGCGGTATGTCAGGGATGCGGCGCCTGCACCGTAGCCTGCCCGTCGGGCGCTATGGATCTTAAGGGCTTCTCAAACAGTCAGATTATGGCGGAGGTTGACGCAATATGCAAGTAAACGATACAGAATTTAAACCTAAAATAGTTGCTTTCTGCTGCAATTGGTGCTCGTATGCCGGAGCCGATCTTGCCGGAACG
>USPP01000279.1 GCA_900556615.1 uncultured Eubacteriales bacterium | reverse complement strand
GGAAATATTCAAATTTTATATGCTATAAAGCATAGCGGCAAGGACGTAAAAAATCCTTGCCGCTATCTTCATATCTGCTTATATTTTGCGGTCAGCACTTCCTCACAATCATCCTCGGCGGTATCCGTAAAAAGCTCACGTTCATACGAGATGTCATCCTGCATCAGGCAAAGATCAAGAAAGCATAGGAAGATACCGATATCTATGCGGTTGTAATGTGCCACCTTGTCCGCAGGCATAATACCGCGCTTGCCCGGCTTCTTGTAGCGGTAGACGGTCAAGGCTCTTTCTTCTGTCGTTACCTTCCACGGTTGTGTGTTGCAGGCACTTGGCGTAAATCTTACGATGTTGCCGATCTCACGGTAATGCTCACCGTTCCATATCTCATCAAGCGACTTGCGCTTGCTCTTATACATATCCTTGCGGAACTTATCCTCGGAAACCTTGGCAATCGCAATCATAATTACAAAGTCAAGACCGTTGTAGATAGGCTCATCGGTTTTGCCTATACCGAACCAAAGCGCGCCGATTCCCAAGGATGCGAGATACAGATCAAGCTGTTCTCCGATATAGCCAATGTTTTGTAGGTAGTTATCTTTACGTTCGCTATATAAAAGGATGCAGTATTCTTGCCCACGCTTACAGGTGGTATTGTTGGCAGGTAAGATGCGGATGGCGGTTTGAATATTATCAACAAGCGGGGTAAAGGTCTTGTATTGTGCCGCTATCTGTTCAAGCTGGGCTTGACTTATATGATCGGTCTCACGAAATAGGTGAAACGATTTGCGTTTGAATATCATCGGGTATAATGCTTTGTCCATATTTGCCTCCAAAAAATCACTGTCAATATTGTACCAAATCTAATTTTAAATGTCAACACGATTTAATTGCAAAAATATAAAAATTATCGACAAACATTAAAAACCTATTGACAAGCGTAAAAAATGGTGCTATAATTATACTGTCGAACCGGAAAGACAAAATAATTTTTATTTTTGAGGTGTGCAAAATGAAAAACTTCAGCAAATTTATTGCCAATATGGCAAAGGTAGTTACGAAGATAGTAGAGGTATTCCAGTGGGTTGGAGCAGGCTTAATGTTGGCGGCGACCGTTTGTGCTTTGGTTAATCCGTCTTGGGTTGGTTATTTCATCGGCTACGATGCGAAGGAGTGCTGCGGAGCAGACTTGTCCGTTTATGGCTTTGAAATTCATGCGGCTGTCACAGACGGTCAAATTGATATGACGGCGCTTTGTTTGTTCGGCATCGGTGCAGTTCTCATTCTTGCACTGATTGCTATGATTTTCAGAAATCTCCATCTGATTATTAAAAAATCCGAGGGAAGAACGCCTTTTCAGCCCGACAACGTGCGTATGTTCCGTGAGATCGGTATTTTTTCAATCGCAGTTCCCGTTGTTGGTCTTATTATGAGCATTATTGCAAGAATTGTTATCGGCGTAGAGGTTGCCGAAATATCCAACAGCTTTGAGGGATTCGTCATTGGTATTGTTGTGCTTTGCATTACGCAATTCTTTGCCCACGGCATTGAGCTTGAAAAAGACGTTGACGGACTTCTTTGAGAGGTGACGAAATGGGAAAAATTATACTCAGACTCGACAGAATGATGGTAGAGAGAAAGATCTCACTGAACGAGCTTGCCGAGCGCGTGGGCATTTCCAACGTTAATCTCTCCAAGATCAAAAACAATAAGGTAACCGCTATTCGTTTTTCCACCCTTGCCGCCATCTGCGATGTGCTTGATTGCGAAGCCGGAGATATTCTTGAGTATCAGAAGGATTGAAAAATTGGAATTTGACGGGGTGATGTTATGGAATGGTTTAATATTTTCGGTTTGGCGTTTATAACTGCAATAATGATTCCAAACATCATATTTGCGCTCAAACATAAAGAGGCTTTTGAAAATAGGTATCACAACAAAACGATTGAAATCATTGAGCAGATTGGTAGATTTGGATGCTTCGGCTTTATGATTTTCAACATCCCAACGACTTGGTTTGGCTGGTGGTCTGACGAAGCATTTGCTATCTATCTGATGGTAGATGCTGTGCTGATTGTTTTGTATTGCACGATATGGGTTATCTATTGGCGTAAAAACAATGTTTTCAAAGCAATGGCTCTTTCTATTATACCATCGGCAATATTCTTGTTTAGTGGTATTATGTGCAGGTCGATATTGTTGATTATATCGTCTTTGCTATTTGCTCCTGCCCATATTTTTATTTCGTATAAAAATGCTGATTAAGTTTGTTAAATTCCAATAAGTCGAACTGAAGGAGGTGCAGTATGGCAGAGTATTTTCCTTACGAGGATATAGTAAATCTCCCTCGACACATATCAAAGGTTCATCCCCAGGCAACAATGGCTGACCGTGCTGCGCGATTCAGTCCATTTGCGGCCATAAGTGGATACGAGGATATGGTAAAAGAAGCGGCTCGTGTAACCGAAGAACGCATCGATATAACCGATGCGACAAAGGAACTGCTTAATGAGAAACTGAACATGATCATTGAGTTTCTTGATGAAGAGCCGGAGGTTACCATCACATATTTTGAACCCGATAAAAAGAAAGACGGCGGTGCTTATGTCAGCATCACCGGCACAGTAAAGAGAATCGATGAATACGAACGAATCGTCTTGATGAGCGACGATAAGAAGATCAGGATTGACGAAATATACGCCATAGAAAGCGATTTGTTTTATTCGCTTGGGCTTGAATAGGAGGATTTTTTATAAGCACCTGTCATATTTGAATTTAAATGTAAATAATATACACATCTCTAAAGGCTCGGAAGTACGTGAACTTCCGAGCCTTTTACTTTTATATATCATTCTTTAATATCCAACCCACCGAGCAGTTCGGCAAGCTCCTGTCGGCTGTGGACGTTCAGTTTCTTATACGCCTTTCTGAGATAATAGTTCACCGTATTGACGGTAACGCCGGTATCCTTGGCGATCTGCTTTACGGTCATGCCGTCGGCATATTTCAGGACCGTCCCGTTTTCCTTTACGGAAAGTCCGTAGGTGCGAAGCGGCCCCTCACAGGTACGTTTATTCGGCTTTGCGGTCTCTGTCGGCTCCGGCTCCTTGCCGTGAAGGAGCCAATCGTAGTCGCAATCAAACTC
>USPP01000278.1 GCA_900556615.1 uncultured Eubacteriales bacterium | reverse complement strand
CCTTGACGGCACATTTTCCTGTTCCGCCGCACTTCCAAATTTCGTCGGCAGAGGAACTGCTTATGTTTCCTCAATGTGTGTCGTTTGACGAAAATATGACTTCGCAGATCTACCGTTGGAACCTACGGTATTGCCTTAAATCTCAATAAGGAGTTTTCACTTAATCAATGGCTAATCTTGTAATTATTGAATCACCGTACAAAGCTCCCACGATAAAAAATTATCTGGGTTCAAATTATAAGGTCGTCGCCTCCAAGGGGCATTTGCGCGATCTTCCCAAAAGTACGCTCGGTGTTGACATAGAGAACGGCTTCGAAGCCCATTATATCAATATCAGGGGTAAGGGCGATATTATCAAAGAGCTTAAAAAGGAGGCAAAAAACGCTTCCAAAATTTATTTTGCAACCGACCCAGACCGTGAGGGAGAGGCAATTTCATGGCATCTTGCCAATGTACTCGGCATACCGATCGAACAAACAAAACGCATAACCTTCAATGAGCTTACCAAAACGGCGATTAAAAACTCGATAAAAGAACCGCGCAATATCGACATAGAGCTTGTTAATTCCCAGCAGGCAAGACGGATTCTTGATCGAATCGTGGGCTATAAGCTTTCTCCGTTTCTATGGAAGACCGTGCGTTCGGGGCTTTCTGCCGGACGTGTGCAGTCCGTTGCCGCAAGAATTATCGTAGAGCGCGAGCGGGAGATCAGAGCCTTTATTCCCGAGGAATATTGGACGGTAGATGCGACGCTTGAAAATCAGAGAGGAGAATATCTTTCTGCTCATTTCTTCGGAGCAAACGGAGAAAAACTGGAAATAAAGGATAAAGCCTCTGCTGAAAGAATCGTCGGAGCGGTATCGGGGAAGCCCTTTACTGTAGTTTCCCTTAAAAAAGCGGTCAGGACACGCAATCCTGCTCCTCCCTTTACCACCTCCACTATGCAGCAGGAGGCTTCCAAAAAGCTCGGATTTCAGTCTCAGCGGATTATGAAGGTTGCGCAGGAGCTTTACGAGGGTATCAATCTCGGTTCGGCAAACGGCGGCGTTCAGGGACTTATTACCTATATGAGAACCGACTCTCTTCGTATTTCATCAGAGGCAAGCGCTGCTGCGAAAGAATATATTTGCGGAAAATACGGGGACAGATACTATCCTGAGGTTGCCAGAGCATATAAATCAAAGGCGAATGCACAGGACGCCCATGAAGCTATTCGCCCATCCAATCTGAAATTCGATCCCGATTCCATCAAAAAACAGCTTACCTCCGATCAGTATAAGCTGTATAAGCTGATATGGAATCGTTTTATTGCAAGTCAGATGGCGTCTGCCGAGCTTGATACGGTAAGCGCCGAGCTTGATGCAGGAGGTTATTCTTTCCGTGCTTCCGGTTCCGTTATCCGCTTTCAGGGCTATATGACTGTTTATGATTACGGCGAAGAGGGAGATGAGAGTGACAATAAAAAGGTGAAGCTGCCGGAGCTTTCTGAGGGAGAAGCGCTTCGCTGTGAAAAGCTGATTCCCGAGCAGCATTTTACGGAGCCTCCGGCAAGATATAATGAAGGGTCGCTTGTCAAATTTCTTGAGGAAAAGGGGATAGGCAGACCGAGTACCTTTGCGACGATCATTAGTACCATCATTTCAAGAGGATATGTAGAGCGGGATGGAAAAATACTGAAGCCGACGCCGCTCGGAGAGCTTACGACCGATATGATGAAGAAATATTTCCCGGATATCGTCGATTATGCTTTTACTGCGCAGATGGAAGATGAGCTTGACAGTATAGCGAACGGAAGCGTCGATATGAAAACGGTTCTTGAACAGTTTTACGGCGATTTTGAAAAGGATCTCGATAATGCCGAAAAAACGGTATCAAAGGAGGATATTGTCGTTCCCGAACAGGAGACGGATATTACCTGCGAAAAATGCGGAGCAAGAATGGTTGTGAAGCAGGGACGTTTCGGAAAATTTGCCGCCTGTCCGAATTATCCCGAATGTAAAAACACCAAGCCGATCGGAAAAGACGGGAAAGTTATTGAAAAGGACGAAACGCCTCCCGAAAAAACCGGAGAGATATGCAGTCTCTGCGGCGGAGAAATGCTGAAGCGCCACGGACGGTACGGCGATTTCATCGCCTGCTCCAATTATCCGAAATGCAAGAATACCAGACAGATTTTAAAGACCATCGGAGTTGCATGCCCAAAGTGCGGCGCGCAGCTTGCGGTCAGAACAGGAAAAAAACGCAGTGTTTTCTATTCCTGCGAGAGACATCCTGATTGTGATTTTGTTTCATGGGATATGCCGACGAATGAAAAATGTCCCGTTTGCGGGAATATGCTGTATGTCAAAAAAGGCAAAAAGCAGCTGATATGTCATGAAAAGGAGTGCGGATTCAAAAAGGATCTGCCTGAAAACGGGAATGAGCAGAGCTGATTATATAACGGTAAGCGGCGCGGGACTCGCCGGTTCGGAAGCGGCTTGGCAGGCCGCGGAAGCAGGGGTTCGTGTGAAGCTGTTTGAAATGAAGCCGAAAAAGTATACTCCTGCTCATAAGTATGAAGGCTTTGCTGAACTTGTATGTTCCAATTCGCTGCGTTCTGCTCAATTTACGAATGCGATCGGTCTTTTAAAGGAAGAGCTTCGCCGTCTCGGATCCCTGATTATGGAGGCTGCGGATAACAACGCTGTACCGGCAGGCGCCGCCCTTGCTGTGGATAGATATGCGTTTTCAGACTATATTACCAAGAAGCTTCGTTCTCATCCGCGTATTGAGATTATATCGGAGGAAATGACGGACATTCCCGAAGGAATTACGGTTGTGGCGAGCGGTCCGCTCACCTCAGGCGCTCTTGCGGATCGGATAAGAGAATATCTCGGAGAGGGTTATCTCAGCTTCTTTGACGCTGCTGCTCCTATCGTGACGTTTGAAAGTCTTGATATGGAAAAGGTATTTTTTGCATCACGTTATGACAGAGGGGACGCAGACTATATAAATTGTCCAATGAATAAGGAAGAATATCTTGCTTTTTATAATGCGTTGATTTCTGCTGAATCTGCACCTTTAAAAGAATTTGACAAAAGAGATTTCAAGGTGTATGAGGGCTGTATGCCTGTGGAGGTACTTGCCAAAAGAGGCGAGGATACCATGCGTTTCGGGCCGTT
>USPP01000277.1 GCA_900556615.1 uncultured Eubacteriales bacterium | reverse complement strand
ATGACAGAAGAAGACTATCAAAATTTTCGGTTTCGGCGTAATAGCCCGCCGAAAAAGAATTAAAGACATTGAGTCTGAAATCCCCGTGAGGAATCAGTCCGAATTGTTTCGCAAGTCCAAGCTGTCCGATATTACAGAGCATAATATGCTTCGCCCCTTTTTCAACAGCTTTTTCAAGCTTTCTCTTCGTCTCATACGCCTCGTCATCAAAAATGACCGGAGGAAGGATTACGCCGTCGGCAAGGCTTTCATATTTAGAAAGGGGCAGATAAATGTGATCGAGAGAACAATTGTCGGGGATCTGTGAAGCCGAGCGGAAGCGGGCGGTTACAGTGGGCTTGCGGAACGGGGTTTTCGGTGGAAATTCAAGCTTGTCGGGAAGGGTTATCGTCTGCTTTTCCGTTTCCGCAACTGTTTTCGGCTTCGCAGCATCTGCATTTCTTCCCTTGTCCGAATGAAATGTCAAGGCACCTCTTGTATCAGAAATATCCTTTTCGCTTCTCACGCCGAGCATTTCTCCGCCGATTTGTCGGGTAAAATAACCGTCGGTAAATCCGCCGCGCGAAAAAAGACGCGCAAGCTCGAAAATTTCAGCTTTTTCGGCAGATCTGTTCTCATCAAGAAGTCGTCTGTATATTTTTGTTACTCCGTAGACATAGGAGGGGCTTTTCATTCTTCCCTCAATCTTCAGAGATTTTACTCCCGAATCGATCAGCTCGGGAATATGTCCTGCAAGGCACATATCCTTCATGCTGAGAGGATACCCTCCGCTGTAGCTCATACGGCAGGGCTGTGCGCATTCTCCGCGGTTTCCGCTTCTTCCGCCGAGCATCGCCGACATAAGGCACTGCCCGGAACAGCTTACGCAGATCGCTCCGTGAACAAACAGTTCCGTTTCCGCTTTTGAACCTGCACAAATTGTTCTTATGTTTTCCGCCGACAGCTCTCTTGCCGCAACAATGCGGCTGAATCCGTACTCATAGAGCCGATTTGCTCCCGCCGTATTATGAATCGTCATCTGCGTACTTGCGTGAAGCTCTGTATCCGGGAAATGTTTTTTTATAAGTCCTGCAAGACCGACATCCGCAACAATAAGAGCGTCCGCACCGGCGCTCCTTAAAAATCCCACGTATTCAAGCGCGTTTTTTAATTCCCGGTCATATACCTGCGTGTTTAGTGTAATATAGGCTTTTACTCCTGCGGAATGACATTCCGTAATTGCTGAACTAAGCTCCTCTCTTCCGAAATTTTTTGCATTCATTCTGGCATTGAGCATGGTTCCGCCGAAATATACAGCGTCGGCGCCGCCTGTTATCGCCGCGTCAATCGCCTCTCTTGAACCGCAGGGAGCAAGAAGCTCAGGAAGCTGCGGCTGCCGATTATTCGTCTTTTCCGAGTTCATGGAGCTTTTCCTTCAAATCCTCAACCTCAGCCTTCAGCTTTACGGTGGAATCAAGGTAATCGAGCGCGCAAAGCATAAGCGCCTCTGATTTTGAGCACTTGTTTTTATTGATTGTCAGATCACTGATGCGCCTGTCAAGTATCCGGGCTATATTTTTTACATAGTCCTCCTCTTCTTCAGTTACTACTGCCAGCGAGCTGCCTGCGATATTGACAACATATTTCTGCTTCATTTTATTTTTCCTTTCCGATTTTATTATTTTCTATTTTTCGATTTACTCTTCATAACAAAATCTGTCGTATGCTCTGTGCGGCGTCATTATAATCTCCGCTTTACCGCAAAAGCGGAGGAACAAACCAGTGTCCCAATACCGGCAAAATATATCTTTCGCGCTGCTTTCCGAGAGTGTTATCGGAATATTTAAGGCAATACCGCACAATTATGACAGCGCACATTTGCGGTAACATTTATTTATTCTGTTCATCACAAATGGGTTGAAATCTTTTGAATTTTGTTATATAATATTTCTTATATTAACATTATACTACATTTCTCAATATATTTAAACAAGTTTTTTTAAATTTTAAATATCTTTTTGCATTTTTTCGAACACCTTTATAAAAGATGAAAGGTATTGATTATGACGGAAAAAGAATTGGCAAGCATATCCGTTTCACGGCTGAAAACGCTTTATCCCAATGCGCTCTGTGCGCTTGAATACGGAGAGGACCCGTGGAGACTCCTTGTTATGGCAAGACTCTCCGCGCAATGCACCGACAAGCGGGTAAATCTCGTGTGTCGGGATCTGTTCAGGGAAATACCCAACGCATTTGCAATGGCGAATGCTCCACTTCCCAAAATAGAGGAGATGATTCGCTCCTGCGGGCTTTATCACATGAAAGCCTCCGACATAAAAAAGATGTCTGCAATGCTTATTTCCGATTACGGTGGCACTGTTCCCGATCGTATGGAAGAGCTTCTCAGGCTGCCGGGAGTGGGCAGAAAGATTGCAAACCTGATGCTCGGAGATATCTACGGTAAGCCTGCCGTCGTTACCGACACACATTGTATACGGATATGTGGTCGCCTCGGTTTTTATCCGGAGGAGCTGAAAGATCCTTATAAAGTTGAAAAAATTCTTGTCAAGGCGATAGAACCCGAGGAACAGTCGGACTTCTGTCACAGAATAGTAAACTTCGGCAGAGATGTCTGCACCGCGAGAGCGCCGAAATGTGGAGAATGCCCGTTGAATGACATTTGCAGGCACTTCCGTTGTACGGATAAAGGTACATAGATCATATTTTCGCTCTTATCAAAGCTGCAGCTATTTATAATCATTGAATGTATAAATAATCTATGCAGGTAGACGCGGCTGTATCAGACCGCGGTGCATTCGGCTCTGCTCCCTCTGGTACACAAACCAAATAAAAATAAATTTCAAAGGACCATTGCTAATGAAAGAACTGCTTCTCTGCAAATACGGCGAGCTTACCTTAAAAGGATTGAACCGCGGCTTTTTTGAAAAACTCCTTGTAAAGGAGCTTAGAACCCGTCTTCGTCTTGCCGGAAACTTCAATATAAACCATGCTCAAAGCACAATATACATTGAACCGCTTGACGATGATGCCGATATTGAGGAAGCGTTTCGGCTCTGCCGAAAGGTGTTCGGTATTACCGCCGTAGCAAGAGCCGCGGAAGCTGAAAAGGATATAGAATCAATCAAGGCGGTCGCCCGCGCCTACATCCCGGCATTTCTGCGAG
>USPP01000276.1 GCA_900556615.1 uncultured Eubacteriales bacterium | reverse complement strand
GTATACTTATCGGAGGTAGCGGGAGGAGCCTCTGTTGTTTGCGCGGGCGTTGTATTCTGCGCTTCGGAAATCGATTCCGCTATCAGCCTGTCTGCGGTCTCTCCGTCGCATATCTGATAGTAGCCTGTTCCGGAGCAGCTTCCGAAGCTTACATATGCAATATTTCCGCCTATCAGGGAATCAAGAGCGGCACTTTGTTCATCGGAGATATCAGAGAGACACTCAACGCCGTCAACGGTTATCGACCATTTCCCATCGGCTTTTTTTACGGAAATTTTATGCCATTGTTTATTACCGAAATAATCGATTTCATCTACCTTTTTGCCTAAATCCCCGAGAGGAGCGTCCCAGGTTGTTCCTTCTGTGATAATACGTGCCATGAAGGAATTGTCGGCGCCTTGGAGAAGCAGAGTTACGCCTTTGTTTCCCAAATAGGAGTTATCTTTTTCGGGGAAGGTTGCTTCATTGGCAAGATTAATGTTGATCCAATCAAGCTCTCTGAATGAGAAGTATACACCGAATGAAAGTCCTGATTCCAAGCTTCCCTTAATTCTCGGATGAGTGGATACGTTTACCTCATAAATTCCCTCTCCGATTTCAGCATAGGCGTCTTCCGCAGTATTGGCGCTTAAGTCAAGTTCTTCGGCAAAGGCGGATGTGCACATTAATGAGATCAACAAAACAGAGAAGATTACGGCAAAAAATTTATTTTTCATAATAAGATTCCTTTCCATATACCATTTTTATTTTAATATACTATTTTATTAAAGAATCTCTGATTAAATCCGCTATGTAGATTTTCGAGATGATTTTTTGAACGGCAAGGCGAAAAACGCAGGAATATGGTCAAGGCAACACCGCTGGGTTCACGGCATATCTACTTGTCCCTTTTCCGTCATACTTCACTAATTTCGTTGGCAGAGGAATTGCTCTTGCTTCCCCAATTGGTATTGTCTGACGAAAAATACGACTGCGCATCTGTGTACCTTCAGAACTCGGCGGCATTGCATTCCTATTTCAAGATTTTTTACAATGCCGGGTAATCAATCTGCCGGAAAGCTCCGTTGACGATTTATTCAGCGATTCCTTAACGCTTCGAGAACTGTGAGAGCTTCTCTTACTTCGGAGGCGGAGGCGTCTGTCGAATAAACGGAGTATGCTTTTTCGAGGGCGGTGTCGATTTCCGTGATCGTCCCCTGATCCGGTTCTCCGCTACTTAACAGATTCTCTGCATTCAGGATGGCTTCCGCAAGGGCGGTCAGATCGGCTTCTCCGGAAAAAGCATTCTTGAATACCGCTGTGGCGTCCTTCAATGTTTTTCTTGCGGCTTCAAGCTGCTCGGGCGTAGAAGACGGATCCGATGCGATTGCATCGGCGGCGCGTCCGGCAGCGGCAAGCTCTTCTTTGGCGCTTTCGGTATAGCTTTTCCCCGCCCGATTCCATAATTTTCTTGAAATACTGATCTGCAGTTTCAAGGCATCAAGCTCTTCGGAGGAGACGATTTTGTTTTCTGCTGGCAATACGCGGATTTTTTCCGTTTCGGAACAGGAGACAGCCGAAAGGATGATGATAGAGAAAACAAAAGAAACCAGAAAAAATTTTCTCATGATACGTCTTTTGTTAACCGCGCTTTTTTTCAAGGCAGAGAAATACTGCAGCGGCAGCCGTCGTATAAATCACAATACCGATGGCAAGGGCGTCTCCTGTCGGAGGAGTCGGTTCCTGTTCCTCAGATTTGACTTCCGCGGATTTTATCGTTATGGCGTCGGTACCGCCGTTTGCTCCGAAGCAAACATAAGCGGAACCGGAGAGAAGACTATCGATAACCTGATAATCCTCATTTGACATATCAGCGATTACTTCCTCGCCGTCAAATTTTACAGACCATTTTCCGTCCGCTTTAGCAATGGATATTTTGTGGTATTCTCCGTCGTTATAGGTCTTGTCGGCAAGAACACGGTAGCTTGCCTTATAGGGAGCACCCCATGCGTCGGACGCGCGGAGAACGGTAACTTCAATACCGTTGTCAAATCGAAACTTTACGCCGTTTCCGTTGAGTCCGGTTTCATCGTAGTTGTCGGAATTTACAAGAGTTACAAGTCCCCACGCGCTTTGTGTTTTTATATAGAATTCCGCGCCGTCAAGGGTGCTTACGGCGGCTCTCGGCGATTTTTCCGGGACTACTGTGAACTCTCCGTTTGCTTCTGTGTATGCGCTTGCGTCGTTTATGCCCTCCGACGTGAAATCAAGCACATATCCGGCGGCGATTGTCTGGATTGACAACAGAGATGCGAGTGCTAATGCCATGGTAATGCGTTTCAACGTTTTTCTCATTTGTTTTTACCTCTTTTTCTTATTTTTTTGATCCTTATGCAAGATCTTTTTTATTGTAAAGGATTACTGTGACCGCCGCAGCGACAGCCATAACCGCCGCTGCTATACAGACAATCGGCGCGGGATTTATTTTTGAATTTGTTTTCGGAGGGGAGACGGATATCGGCTCCGCACTGAGTTCTGCCTCGGCTCTGATATTAAGCTTCATTTTTGACGAAGCGGATGATATGGTTACATTGGTCGCGATACCGCCGACATATTTTTCGGCTTCGGTATCAAAATTTTCATATCCGTCAAGCGGGACATGGATGCCGTCATAGATAAGGCGAATTTTGCCGAAATTATTTTCAAGTGAAAAGGTGTGCCATTTTCCGTCAAAGCAGTCGTATTCAATATATCCGTCAAAGACAGTATTACTGTTCTTACCGTCAGAAAGAGATACGTTAATTTTTCCTCCAGCTCCAAGAGTGAGGATTAGCCCGCTGTTTCCTTCCGCACTGTACTTGTTTGAGCTTATTGTTAAGCTGTCGTTGCTTTCATAAGCGGTTATCATAAAACCAAAGGATACGCAATCTGCTCCGGTTACGCAGGAGGCGTTTCCGAGAGAGAGATCAAGTCCTGTTGTAATTCTGTCGATTTTTTCGTAAAATGCGGCGGATTCCGAGAAATCGGCTGAATCCAGCTTTGCACTGTTATAGGTTACGGACGGAGCGGTCAAGGTGTCATTTTTGAATTCATCAGGGGAGGGAGTTTGCTCCGTATTCTCGGGACTCCACTCGAAATAAATAAGATAGGCTTCGGGATTATCCCTGAAATCCTCGGCCGGCGTATA
>USPP01000275.1 GCA_900556615.1 uncultured Eubacteriales bacterium | reverse complement strand
TTTCCCGGTGGGGAAACCGTGAAAATGCCGAATCGGGTGTTTTTGACTGTATTTTCTTTGAATTATTATGAATTTAAATGGTCAAATTGCGGATTTCATCCGCAAAACCCGACTTCGTGGGGCAGTCGCACTAACGTGCGACTGCCCCTTTATAAGTCTTGCCGATGAATATGGAATATGTCACAGCAACATATCAAATTGGATTAAGCTTCACCGTAGATAGGATAATAGTCAATAAAGTGGACAATAAATCAGGGGAAAGAGAAATGAAATTTTTTGGAATTGGGTGAGACTATCATTGAAAGGACATTATTGCAGGATCCGTCCTTATCCTTCGTTGACTTTCATGTTTTGATATGCCTTTTTTGGTTTCTTTTACCACATTTTTCTCTTTTTTCTCATACTTAATGCATTCGATTTCTTTTTGTAAATGTAAGGGTTTTGCTACTGTTGTATTACTTTGACAATTTACGAGATTTTAATTTTGAGGGTTTATCTTTTCTTTTATTTATAAAATCGGTTGACAAGCGTACAGAATATGGTAAAATAGTATTAAAATAATCCGAGATTCATTTATTTATGAAAGGAATTTTGAATCATGAAAAAGGCAGTATTTATCAGCAGCTCCGAATATAAGTGCCGTACCTATCTGAAGACATGGGAGGTAGCGGTATACAACAGCCATGAACTCAGACTGGAACCGTATGAGGGGATACTTACCGTAAAGCGTTCGTTCCGTGTAAAGGAAAAGAACATTGATAAGGTTATTGTGCGTGCGACTGCACTCGGAATATTCGATATGTATATAAACGGAGAGAGAATCGGAGAAAAAAACTCATCCGGAACCGTTTTTGACGAATTGAAACCAGGTTGGACCGATTACAGACATCGTGTATTTGAATTTGAATATGAGATTACGTCGCAATGCGGAGATAATAATCTATTTGTCGCAGAGGTTTCTCCTGGCTGGTGGAGCGGAAGAATATCTTTCGGATATTATGGTTACAAGCCTTGCGCTTTCTGTGGCGAGATTGAGATTACATATAAAGACGGCAGTTCCGAGCTTATTGCCACAGGAGAGGATTGGGAGGCAGCCATCTGCGGTCCTGTTATGAGAGCGGACATTTGGGATGGAGAATACTATGACGCAACGATTCCACATGCTTCTGTTTCTCCGGACGTACATCGGTGGCTTCCTGCGGCTGTGTTTCATGAATTTGACGGGGAGATCGTGAGCGCTGAAAAGCCTAATATACGTGTCAAGACAGAGCTTTACCGTTATCCGTTGACTTCGGTGATATATCACGGAACGATTCCGGACGAGACCGATTTCGGAAAAATCAGAGTTGTATCAAAGCGAGCGGGAGACAGATGTGAAAAAAATATGCTTCCTGCCGGTCAGTCCGTTATTTTGGATATGGGACAGAATATTGTAGGACGTCCGTGCCTTTGCTTTAAGACGGAACGCGGTACGAAAATTGAAATTTTCTTTGCCGAAATGCTCAACGACAGCGGAGAGAAAGCAAGAGGAAACGATGGGGCGAAGGGCAGCTTATATCTTAGCAACTATCGTTCCGCTCTTGCAAGGATCGTATATATTGCGGCGGGAGGAACGGAAGAAAGCTTTACTCCTACACATTCTTTTTTTGGCTTTCGCTATATAGAGATCAGAGCAGATCATGACATAGAGCTTTATTCTGTTGTCGGAGAAATTATCGGTTCCGAGATTGCCGAAACCGGGGAATTTTCTTGCGATAATCCGGAGATTAATAGGCTGTATTCCAATATTGTTTGGGGAATGAGAGGGAATTATCTTTCTGTACCGACTGATTGTCCCCAGCGTGACGAGCGCCTCGGATGGACGGGCGATACACAGATATTCTGCGGCGCTGCCTCTTATATGGCAGATATTGACGCCTTTATGCACAAATGGCTTGCCGATGCGCGCGACTCCCAAAGAGGATATAACGGTGCTTACTGTGATGTAATCCCGCGTGTTTTTGACGGAAATAACGGAAATGCGGCATGGGGTGACGCGTGTTTGATTGTTCCGTATCGTTTATGGCTTATGTACGGCGATGTCGGAATTATCCGGGATCATTATTCCTCAATGGAAGAATACATGCGATATCTTGAACAATTTGGACTTGAGGGACCTAATATCGCTTATGGGGACTGGCTTAATTATGATGTGACTGATAAAAGGTATATCGCTGTTTGCTATTATGCTTATGATGCGCTTCTTATGGAGAAATTCAGTGTTTTACTTGGAAAAACAGAACGCGAGAAACATTATAAGATATTGAGACAGCGTATCATACAGTATTTCGAAGAAAAATATCTGAAAAATGGGGAGCTTATTTTCAATACACAGACATCATATCTTCTTCCTCTTGCTTTTGATATGCTGGAAGGAGAGAATCGTGAAAATGCGGTCTCAAAGCTTCGGGAAGCGGTTGAGAAAAATGATTTCACGCTTTCTACGGGATTCGTAGGAACCGGTATACTGAATCAGACGCTTGCCGCTGTCGGACTTGACGATCTTTGTTATGACCTGCTTCTTCAGACAAAGGATCCGAGCTGGCTGTATTCGGTAAGACAGGGTGCGACTACCGTTTGGGAGAGATGGAATTCATATACCTTTGAAAAGGGATTTGGCGATGTAGGTATGAATTCCTTCAATCATTATGCCTACGGCGCTGTAGCAGAGTGGCTTTATTCCGGGATGTGCGGAATTTTACCTGATGAAGCGGCACCAGGATTCAAACACTTTATATTGCGTCCCACGCCTGATATGAGGAGATTTATACCGGAAGGGCAGAGCAGAATATGCTCGGCGAAAGCCGCTTATAATTCCTGCTGCGGCAGAATTGAGTGCGGTTGGAAGCTGATAAGAGACAGATATGAGTATGATATAAAAATTCCCGTCGGAACAAGCGCAAGAGTCGAACTGATCAGTCAGGCAAATTCTGTTTTGATAAACGGACTTGAGTTTAGTGCAGAGGAGCTTAATGCTGTAAGAACCGGAAATAGATTTTGTTTCACTCTTGAGGCGGGACAATATACCGTAATGCTTTGATAGGACAAAGGATACGATATGATTTCACTTTTGCTTGTCATAATCTATCTTGCATTTATAAGTCTCGGGCTTCCCGATTCCCTTCTTGGG
>USPP01000274.1 GCA_900556615.1 uncultured Eubacteriales bacterium | reverse complement strand
GAAGACGGCAGGACTGTGATTTTTGCCGTCAATCGTTCCCTTGACGAAGAGGCGGACCTTGAATGTAATTTATCGCAGGTAGCGGGAGACGCTTTTCTTGCCGTCCATACCACGCTTACCTCCGATTCTCCCTATGATCATAACTCTATGAACGAACCGAATAAGGTTGCTCCCCATCTTTGCGAGGCACCGAAAAATGAAAAGGGAACGCTTCTCTGCAAGCTCCCCCCCTTCTCGTGGAATATGATCACCGTACAATAAAACAGTAATACGGGATATGCAACAAGACTACGATTTTCGGCATATCCCGTTTTTATCAATCTATTTCAGGAAAGAAAGGAAATCGAAATCACATGAAGATGTCCCTGCGTTTGATTGCTCTATCTTTAACCGGCTTGCTTTTATTATCTGCCTGTTCAGAAGGCAAGCCCTCGCAAACCGGAAGCGACTCCACAGAAAAAAAGGAGCCCGACATCTCCTCGGACAGTTTGTCGGCAAGTAATGGGAATACTTCATCTAACGCCTCCGGCACCTCAGAATCTGTTACTTCTCCGGACACATCAACGTACCCATCTGACTCATCTGATGCCTCCGACACCTCAGAACCTGTTACTTCTCCGGACACATCAACGGATAATCCCACGACCAATGAGCCCATAACACTGTCGGCAGGTGACTATACACTCATCTTTGAAAAAAGCGACGGCAAATGGGGCTTCTCCGTCTCAGACGACACCGGCGTACAGTTTATAAACAAAACTCCTGCTTCTGTAACAACAGTTACCTCAATCAACGCCGTTCCCGTCACCGCGGTTTCCGGTTATGATTCGGTAAAGACTGAAAAGAACTCTGTCATATGTAAATCAAAACTAACTTCCGACGGCGGCTCCGTATTTGAGTTCATTGACACATACCGTATTGCAGAAAATGCTTTTGTATTAGACCGAAGCGTGTCGGTATCGAAAGTCGGTTCAAGGGAAAAAGGCTTTGCCACGGTATTCTCTGTATCAGATTCTGTATGCGGGAAGAAAAGTGACTATGAATATTTTATTCCCTCCATCATCTATAAAGACAGTTCCTGCCTCGGAAGCGGTGCCATCATGGCAAAGCTTACGGATGTAAATTATGTAAAGGAAACCAGATGCGGAACGCCTCTCGCTATGCTAAGAGGAAAGGACGACGGATATTCCATAGCGCTTGTACATGTCAATCCCGAATTATCAAGCACTGCCAACCGATACACCAATACCTATCTTGTATCGAACACCCAGCAGTACGGATCTATCGGCTTTACCTTAGACAGCCGCGCTTCGGTTGATTTTGTATGGCCTTCAACAGAAACACCCGTCTCATATGTCACCACAGGGACGGTAAGACGCTATCATGAGATTGCGGAGGATACCGTTCAAAGCTATATTCTCGGTATAATCCCCGCCAAAAGCGACCTTTATAATGACGCCATGGTGAACACATATCTTTCGGCATTATCACTTTCCTCTCCAAATGTCGAGGAAAACATCGATCTTGACAAAGTATATTCGCTCAATATGGAGTTATACAATGAACTGTATCTAAAATACAACGGTACCGGGAGTAAATATTCCAGCGGATATCCCTTTGCGGTGAATGTAAAGGATTTCAGTAAATTCTATGCCGTATCCTTCCAGATGGGCTTTATCGGCGCGCAAACTGCCATTGCCTCCGAACTTGTTCGGGAAGGCGTCCTGAACGGCAACAGTGCCGCGCTTGAAAAAGGCAGAGAAATCCTCAATTTCTGGACCGCCGATTATGTATACAAAGACGTGCTCCCTCCCTCATGGTGGAATCCATCAAACGGTGGGAATGCCGGAGGAAGCACCGGATATCCCTCCTTTCTCCGCTGCGTTGTCGACGGTGCAGAGGGAATCCTCAATGCCTGTATCTATGCTGAAAGCAAAGAAATTGACTGTACACAGTGGAAAAATGCAGCGATAAAAATTGCGGATTTCCTTGTATCAAGCCAAAACGACGATGGTTCTTACTACCGAGCCTACAATACAAACGGAACTGTGTGCACCGACACCTCAAGCGCAGCCTATCAGGGCACTTCAAAGCTGAATACGCCGGTCGCGATTCGTTTTCTTTGCAGTATGTATGAATATACAGGGCAGAGCAAATACCGCGACGCCGCGATAAAAGCGGCTGAATATTGCTATGATGAGCTGTATCTGAAAATCGGGAAATATGTAGGAGGAACACCTGATAATCCCAATGTTCCCGACAAAGAGGCGGCAATATATGCCCTTTATGCTTTTTCGGCGATATATGATCTGACGGGAGATAACAAATACTATTCCGCATTGGAGCATGCCGCAGTAAGCGCTATGTCGTGGGTATACACTTACGATTATGCCGTAAAATATTCCTCAACAACGGAATATGCCTCATTGAACATCTTTGAAAACGGAAATACCGCTGGATGGTCGATAATCGCTACCGGACATTCTGCAACCGATGTCTTCGGTTCAAACGCTTATTATGAACTCTTCAGGCAATATATAAGAAGCGGAAATAAAGCATATCTCACTGTCGCAGGACTTCTGCAGAACAACACTAAAAAAGCCATGGACCTTGATGGAAGTCTCGGTTATAAATACGGCGGCTTCGCGCTTGAAGCATGTAATACCGCTGATTGGATTTTCTTCACAGCGGAAAACGGAGTTTGGCTTCCTTGGATATCCGCAGCATTTATGGAGCCAATGATAAAAACAGAGGACAAATTCGGGAGCTATGATATCTATGAACTCCTCAAAAAATATACGCTTGACGAACTGAAAAAAATGATTTAGACTGCCATTTTATGAAAGTACATCTGAAGATACGCTCTCCGGATGTACTTTTTATTGACTAAAATCAATAAAATACTCAAAAAATCCGACGGCAGAAGTAAAATCCATACTGAAAAGCTATAAGGAACTGACAGCATATCCTCCCTTCTTGCTATGCCGGCAAAAGCGGCTTTTTATCTATTATCGAACCGAAGGTTAACTTGGGGAATGGCAAAAGCCTTTTTGAGAGAATTTTTACGTTTCGGAAAAATAATAATTTATTTTACTCTTGGAAGAGTGGAACTTTTTTCGCATTTCTTTCTATAAAGAAAGGAAACCGGCAGAATCCGCTTCGCGGAATCTGC
>USPP01000273.1 GCA_900556615.1 uncultured Eubacteriales bacterium | reverse complement strand
TACCAGAGGAAAAAAGCGGAAAGCGGCGGTTGACACGCTTTCTGCGCAGATCATTTTGCAAAACTATATGGATATGCATAAGGATGATCCGAATGAGGGAATGACCGAATAAAACATCAACAGCGCTTTCGACCGGATTTGTTGCCTGTCATCGTGAAAAAACCTTGAAGGATGGCGGGCGCCTCTAAAAAATCACTGCCTAAGGAGAGAGACTTCGTAACGAAGAGCGTCAGTGTTTTTTTGTAAGCCCTTTCTTGAACAGCAGATTTTTTTGTGTTGTAATAGGATATAATGAAGGAACACAGAGAAAGGGGCATGAATGAGATTTTTCCACAGTTCAACGTCCAATGAGGATATCGAAATCCGGATAAATTCTATTAAAAATAAAATAGCAAACCAATGCGGCTTGACAGCTTTTGTTGAAAAAGAAGGCTGGATTGCTTTTTCGGGCAGTTTTGATAAACCGGAGCTGCTGTTAACGATCAGCGGAATGAAAACGGGCGGCAAGGATTATTTATATGCCGATGTTGATGACGAAATATCTTGGCAAGAATGGGATTTTGAAAACCGAGAGGATTTTGAAAATGCTGTTGCGGAATATATTGCTTCCTTGGTTAACCGCACAATTAAGACCGTGACTGAAAAGAAAAAGCATAAATATATTAAAACATCACGCTATTATTTGGATGATGACAATGAATGGGTTTTGATAGATGAAGACATTATGAATCATTGGTTGATTCGTTTATTCATAAAAAAAGATTCTGTCAGTGAAGAACTTAAAGCCTATAAAATCCTATAACATAATGTCTGCTGAATCATCCGTTTAGCGAATGATTGATGCGGCAAAGCCGCACCAACCCAAGCAGTATATTGATGTTTTTATATGGGGCAGACATTCCTTGATGAACTGCTGCGTTTCATGAAAAAGCAACACCTAAGTGCAAGGTTTTTAAGGCAACACCGCCGGGTGCACAGCTAACGTCTTTATTGCGCATATGCTTGCCTCTATTCCGTCATACTTCACAAATTTCATCGGCAGGGGAGTCTCTCTTGCCTCCTCAATTTGTATTGTCTGACGAAAAAGGGATAAGCAGATATGCCGTCAAGGCGCAAAGCCGTGCGTCCGGCGGTGTTGCTTTAACCATATTCCTGCGTTTTTCGCCTTGCCGTTCCAAAATTCATCTCGAAAATCGGCATAGCCGATTGCTTCAGCTATTTTTTTAATCAGAGAAAATGAAGTGAATTTTACCAACTTCCGTCATATCGTTTTTTTATTCATATAGCTGCTTTCTGCTAACTTTATAACGGATACTCGCTTTGATTACTCCTTTTTTGAGAGCGGAAACAGAATGAGCGCTGTTCTCGCTTCCCGCCTCCGTCGGAAATGTCGGGATATCGGTACTGTCGGGCGAAGGAAGCGGTATTTCTCTTTTACATTTGAAAAGGCGGGGCTTTCCGCGAAGCGGTCAGCTTTTTCTCAATCCGTTTTGCCTTTTGGAGACAGATTTCTTCTTTGAGCGTTTTCCGGTGAACTTTTTTCTCTCTTTCTGTAAAAAAATATCAAACCTATTGACATTGCCGACAATATATGCTAAAATAAACCCAAACATTATAAAGGCGCATCATGAAAAGAGTACCGATACCGGCGATAGTAAGCCTTTTGCGGAAGGCAAGCGATATGGGGAAAGGGTCTGATGCCGAAAGAGAAGCGTCGCGGCTTTGTCTTGGTTCTTCAAATAATATTTGCTGAACTGTCGCTTTGAATAAGGCGGAGAGTTATGTGTTGATGGTTTTTTCGGCTGTGTTTCGTTTTGTCGGAATATCAGCTGTTTATACTGTTTACAGCGGCGCTCGAAGCTTTCGGGCGTCTTTTGTTATATATAAGGCACCACTAAAAATTCACTGCCCCAATCCGGCTCGATCTTTTTTCCGTCATTCGTCACAAAAATTTTTGACAGATGCTTACTCTGCCTGCGGAATTTTGGTTTTGACTGACGAAAAAATTTCTTTGCCGTCTATGTACACTGAATTATTAGAGGTCCCCACAATAAAGAAAGAAGGTTTTTCCGCTGCGTCGGGAAATAAAGAGGGAAAGTTTATCATGAAGAAAACTGTTTTTACCGGAGCTGCAACGGCTCTTATCACCCCTTTTGATAAAAGAGGGAAGATCGATTACGGAAAATTTGCCGAGCTTGTCGAGTTTCAGATCAGCGAGGGCATTAACGCGCTTGTTGTTGCCGGTACAACGGGAGAGGCGTCAACCTTCGGAGACGATGAGCACAGAGACGTGATTTCCTTTGTCGTAAAGCAGACGAACGGAAGAGTACCGGTCATAGCCGGCGCGGGCAGCAATGACACCGTCTATGCGAAAGGACTTGTCGAGCACGCCTGCGACGCAGGAGCCGACGCGGTGCTGCTTGTAACCCCCTACTATAACAAAACGACTCAGAAAGGGCTTGTCCGTATGTATACCGAGCTTGCCGACGCGTCGCAGAAGCCGGTTATTCTCTATAATGTTCCTTCCCGCACAGGCGTTAATATAGAGCCGCAGACCTATCTTGAGCTTGCTGCCCATCCGAATATAGTGGGCTTTAAGGAAGCCAACGGAAATATGGGCAAGATTGTTCAGACCGCTGCGCTTGTTGACGGAAAACTTGATATGTACAGCGGAAATGACGATCAGATCGTTCCCCTGCTTTCGCTCGGAGGCAAGGGAGTCATTTCGGTGCTCTCCAATCTTATGCCGGCAAAGACGGTTGAAATCTGCGACCGCTTCTTCAGAGGCGATACAGAGGGAAGCCGCAGACTTCAGCTTGAGCTTCTTCCCCTGATAAACGCTCTGTTCTGCGAGGTCAATCCGATTCCGGTAAAGGCGGCGATGGCAAGACTCGGCTATACGGAAAACGTGCTGCGTTCTCCGCTTTATCCGATGGAGGAGGAGCATGAGGAGCTTCTTGTCAGACAGATGAAAGCCTGTGGTCTTGCGGTATGAGGATCACGGTTGTAGGAGCGCTCGGAAGAATGGGCGCCAATGTAATAGCTGCCGCCGGCAGAACCGGAAATGAATGCGTCGCGCATGTGGATTCCGGCTATGGTGAGACGGGGTTAAAAAATGAATATTGCCGTATATCGGAGATGAGAGAGGCTTGCGACGTGATAATCGACTTTTCTTATCACACCGTAACTCCTGAGATTGCTG
>USPP01000272.1 GCA_900556615.1 uncultured Eubacteriales bacterium | reverse complement strand
CGCCGCAAGGGATATCACCGGCAGCTTTGCTCCGCAGGGAACGAAGGAGGTGGTAATAACCGCAGTCTCTCTTTCCCTGCGGTCTTCTATAATCCGCGTCGCCATAATCCCCGGCACCGAACAGCCACTTCCGACAATCATCGGCACACAGCATTTCCCGCTCAAACCGAAGGAAGAGAATATTCTGTCGGTCATAACCGCCGCACGGCTCATATATCCACTCTCTTCCAGTAATGACAGCATGAAAAACAACAGCACAAACTGCGGAAGAAAGCCGATCACCGTCCCCACTCCCCCGATGATTCCGTCTGTGACAAGGGATATTACCGATGTATGCACTCCGAGGGAAAATAAATAATGACTCACTGCCGCTCTGATTCTCTCTCCCGCAATAAGCTCGCTCAGTACCTGTGAGAGATATTTTCCAAGCGTAGAGACAGATACCGCATATACGAAAAACATAATTATAAAAAAAACGGGAAACGCCAGATATCTGTTCATCAACACAGAATCAATTTTTTCGCTCAAGGCTCTCTTTTTTTTACCCCGAATACAGACCGAGGCGATCTCGGCACAAAGCTCATGTCTTTCTTTTGCTCCGTTAACCGGCTTCTCAGCCTTATTTTTATTGGTTTCAAGCTTTCCTGTAAGACAGGCTTCTATATCACCAACAAGCTCCTTTATCCCTTCTTTTGTTTTTGCGGATACACTCCTCACCTGACAGCCGAGCTTTTCCGCAAGCGTACCGCAATCAATGCTGATTCCGTTTTTTTTCGCTTCATCCGCCATATTCAGCGCAATAAGAAACGGAATCCCCATATCGACAAGCTGCAGAGCGGGATAAAGTCCGCGCTCCGCGTTGCTTGAATCAATCACATAAACAGCAAGATCGGGTGGTTTCTCTGCAAGACGTCTCATAACCACCTTTTCGTCGGGGGATACGCCGTCAAGTGAGTAAATCCCCGGAAGATCGCTTATCCGTATAGGAAAGTCTGAAAGTTCTTTCTTGATTTTCGCGCTTTTTTCCTCCACCGTAACACCGGGACGATTTCCGACATACTGCTTCATTCCGGTAAGGCAGTTGAAAAGCGTCGTTTTTCCGCAGTTCGGAGCCCCTATAAGAACAACGTCATATGGTATTTTTTCCATGTTCATTTCCTCCGTCAGCATCCTTTTTCTGATACGCGAGCAAAAATCTCTCTATATTTTCTATTGTACGTCTGTCAAAAAAATGCTCTGTCCGCTCCACTTGCTTGAGCTCACTTTCCGTCCCGTTTATCAGGCAGAGCAAACGGTTCAGTAGCGCATGTCTCTTCATCAAATACGCCGCATACTCCCTTCCGCTCTCGGTAAGGGTTATATAACCGTATTTTTCATAATTGACGTAACCGCACTCCTTCAAATGGCTTGTCATCTTTGAAGCTGACGACGGTCTGACTCCGAGATTGTCCGCAAGCTTTCCTATTCTCACATAATTTTCGCTTCTCACAGTCAGCCGAAGGATCATTTCAAGATAATCCTCCATCGCTGCCGTAATCTCGGAATTATCCTCTGTTTCATATCCTTTCATCGTTCGGTATATATCCTCGTTCATCCATGTACCTCCTGATTTTTTATATCTCAAAATAACATTGTTTTCGACTTGTTCTTCTTTGTTTCTTCCTTTTCAAAAAAGAGGAAGAGTATGGGTGGAGCTCCATGCAGCTTTATTTCTCACATTATAATTGCCAATTCACTCCTAATGAGAGCCGGTCTGCCTCTTTTACCATTCATATTCAGAAAAGCCCGGCGATATTACCACTCACTTTGTTTTGATTTGATTCATTTTTTATCAATCATTTGTTAATATATTTAATAAACACACGCATTTTGTGTATTTTTTGTAAACAACATTCACCATTTTAAAACATAATATTTCATTATAGTTTGATTAGGCTTAACAATAACATGTTATCATAATAGCAGTCGAGGATAACCCGCTCGATTGATTACATATCAGAAAGGTTAATATGATAATGAAAAAGCTTATGGCAGTTTTGGCTGCGGCAGCTCTGATTTCTGTATCCGCTATGCTCGCATCCTGTACCGATAATACTGATGACAATAAAGATAGCGGTACCAATTCACAGGCTGTTACAACCGAAGATACGAAAGATACCGGTTCCGATGCCGGAACAACGGATGCAGCTGATACCTCTGCAGATGACACTTCCGCAGATGATACTTCTGCCGCCGATACTTCCGATACCGACGATCAGAGCAGCGCTGATACTTCTGCTGCCGCTTAATCTCTTCTCTGTCAGACAGAATCGGTTATCGGTTCTTTTCTAAAAGAAAGGGCTACCAAAAATTTGATGTTTTTGGCAGTTTCCAAAAAAAATCACGGATAGAAATCCGTGATTTTTTTAATTTACTCTGATTTTTTCCGAAAAACAGATCGGGACCGGATTGGAGCAGTGGGTTTTTAGAGATACCCTTAAGGAATCACTGAATCAATCATCAACGAGTCTTTCCGGCTGATTTATTGCCGGCATCGTTGAAAAACCTTGCAATATTAAGGCAATATCGCACAAAAATTTAACAAAAAATTCATGCATCAGAGAAAAAAATGTGATATTATGAATATAGTTAAAAAAAAAACGATTTTAACAATTGGGTATTTACCGGAAAGAGGTTAAAAATGGGAACAAAGATTCTTGTAGTAGATGATGAAACAGGCATATGCGACCTTCTTAAAATATATTTTGAAAAAGAAGGCTATGAGGTAAAAACCGCTAATGACGGAGCAGAGGGAATTAATTATTTTAAAATGTACGAGCCGGATCTTGTCCTGCTTGACATTATGCTTCCGAAAAAAGACGGCTGGCAGGTTTGCCGCGAAATCCGTGAGATTTCCTCCAAGCCGGTTATCATGATAACCGCAAAGGGTGACGTTTTTGACAAGGTACTCGGTCTGGAGCTCGGAGCAGATGATTTTGTCGTAAAGCCCTTCGACATGAAAGAGCTTTCTGCAAGAGTAAAGGCAGTTCTCCGCCGCTCCTCCTCGCATAATAACCAAAGCGATGACGAGGCAATAAAATTTGATAACATAGAAATCAGCAGACAGAAGTATGAGCTTAAGCTCAAAGGAAAACCGGTCGATATTCCTCCGAAGGAACTAGAGCTTCTCTATTTCCTTGCGTCGAATTATAACAGAGTTTTTA
>USPP01000271.1 GCA_900556615.1 uncultured Eubacteriales bacterium | reverse complement strand
CTACAGCGGAGCCGAGGTCGATGTAAACAAGATCAGCGTTTCCTTTGAATCGGAAGCAGGTTGTATCGACGTATGCCAAGATGGTTCGGGAATCGAATTTTCCGAACAAAAGGCAAAGGAAATACTGCTGAAAAAGGAAATCACCATTCATATCGGGCTTCACGACGGAGAAGCAGAGGCGACGGCATGGGGTTGTGATTTAACCTACGATTATGTAAAAATCAATGGCGATTACCGCACTTAAGCAGGAGATTACCGATGGACAGCTTATTTTCAAACTCGCAGCGCGCCGAGGTTATAACGCAGGCGCTTCCCTATATTCAGAAATACAACGGACAAATCGTAGTCGTTAAATACGGCGGGAACGCTATGATCAACGAGCAGCTCAAAGAACAGGTTATGATGGATATTGTTCTTCTGCGCTTAATCGGCGTAAAAGTGGTGCTTGTACATGGCGGAGGTCCCGAGATTAACGAAATTATGACAAAACTCGGAAAAAAAGCGGAATTTGTAGACGGCTTGCGGATAACCGACAAAGAAACCGTCGATATCGTTCAAATGGTTCTCGCCGGAAAAGTTAATAAATCTCTTGTCAATCTTCTTGAAATGAAGGGCGGAAAAGCCATGGGAATATCCGGCATTGACGGCGGTCTTATTACCGCTTCCATGCGGGATCCGCGTCTCGGTTTTGTCGGCAATATCAAGGAGATAAATATTGAACCGGTCACCGATCTTCTTGAAAACGGCTACATTCCCGTTATCTCCACAATAGGCTGCGACAAAGCCGGAAATATCTACAATATAAACGGAGACACTGCGGCGGCCTGTATTGCAGGCGCTCTGAACGCAAAGCGCCTGATTATGATGACCGACATCGCCGGAATTCTTCGCGACAAAGATGACCCGTCAACGCTGATTCCCGACATGACGATTCAGGAAGCGGAAAAGCTTTTTGAAGACGGGATCATATCCGGAGGAATGATTCCGAAGGTTAACTGCTGCATTGACGCAATACACCGGGGGGTAAAAAAAGTTATTATCATGGACGGACGGGTTCCTCATTCGATACTGATGGAAATCCTTACCGATGAGGGAGCCGGAACGATGGTTACGGGAGAATAGCGTGAAATTACATGAAATCGGACTTTTTGTACCGTTATTTCACGCGCAAATTTTCCTTAAAAATGGGCCCCAACCCATTTTTGTTTCCAAGGAAAACACAGTCGAATTTCATTCCTATTTGCGTTGACACTATGCGTCAGAATGGAGATTAAAATGAGTATTCTACAGGAAAAAGACAAAGCCTATATCGCCAATACTTATGCGCGCTATCCGGTCGAGATTGTATCAGGAAAAGGTTCCGTCGTCTTTGGTGGCGACGGAAAACGATATATCGACATGGGATCCGGAATCGGTGTCACCTCCTTCGGTATCACCGACGAGATATGGAAAAAGGCGGTAATCGGTCAGCTTGACAAAGTTCAGCATATGTCAAATTTATATTATACTTCTCCCTGTGCCGAGCTTGCCGAGCTTCTATGCAAAAAAACCGGTATGAAAAAGGTTTTCTTCGGGAACTCCGGTGCGGAAGCAAATGAGTGTGCAATAAAAACAGCGCGGAAATATGCACAAGATAAAAAAGGAAACGAATATTTTAACATTATAACGCTAAAAAACAGCTTTCACGGTCGAACCATAACTACACTTTCCGCCACGGGACAGGAGCATTATCATGAGCTTTTTCAGCCCCTCACGCCCGGATTTTTATATGCAGATTCCGGAGATATCGCCGGTATCACAAGCATGATATCGCAAAATAAGGTTGCCGCGGTCATGATAGAATGTATCCAGGGTGAAGGCGGCGTTATCCCCCTTGAACCGGACTTTGTAAGAGAGCTTCGCACTTTGACCGAAAAAGAGGACATACTCCTCATCGTCGATGAGGTACAGACCGGAAACGGACGTACCGGAAAGCTTTATGCTTATATGAATTACGGAATCAAGCCGGATATTGTGACAACAGCAAAAGGACTCGGAGGCGGGCTTCCCATCGGAGCGGTCCTTCTCGGAGAAAAAGTTGAAAAAACGCTGGGATTCGGAGAACACGGCTCTACCTTCGGAGGAAACCCGGTATGCTGTGCCGGAGCAGTAAGCATTATCGAACGGCTTGACGACAAGCTTCTTGATACAGTAAATCAAAAAAGCCGATATATCTTTGACTCCTTCTCCGGAGCCGAAGGTATCCTCTCCGTATCCGGTATGGGACTTATGATAGGCATTAAAACCGTAAAACCTGCCTCTGAGATCGTAAAAGCCTGTATCGAAAAAGGAGTGCTCTGTCTCACTGCCAAAGACAAGGTACGACTTCTTCCCGCACTGAATATACCTATGGAGATTCTTCAGGAAGCAATAGAAATAATCAAAACCGTATGTGCGGAATAACGGAGTGTCTATGAAAAAAGCATACTTAATACTCGGAAACGGAGAAATATTTGAGGGAGAACGCATCGGTGCTGACGGAAGCTGTATGGGAGAGTTGGTCTTCACCACAGGAATGGAAGGATATCTTGAAACTCTGACAGATCCGAGCTACGCGGGACAAATCGTAATACAAACCTTTCCTCTCATCGGCAATTACGGCGTTATTGAAGAGGATTTTGAAGGAAAGCCGGCGCTTCACGGATATATTGTCAGGGAATGCTGCGATACCCCATCTAATTTCAGATGTCAGTACACCCTTGACGCATACTTGAAACATCAAGGAATTTGCGGGATCTGCGGAATCGATACAAGATATCTCACAACCGTTATACGGGAGGGAGGCGTTATGAACGCCGTAATATGCGATAAACTGCCGGAGAATGTAAACGATGCTCTTGCCGAAATAAACGCATATTCAGTAAAAAATGCCGTACCGAAGGTCAGTCGCAGACAAGCGGAAATATTTCCCGCCATAGGTCAAAAAAAGTATTCCGTGACACTTATCGATTACGGTGCGAAGCAAAATATCATAAGAAGCCTTTGCAGCCGCGGATGCGAGGTTACGGTGGTCCCTTATCATACCTCTGCCGAGAGTATTCTCTCCTCTGCTCCCGACGGCGTAATGCTTTCAAACGGGCCGGGAGATCCTGCGGAAAATCTCTCCTGTATTGCCGAACTGAAAAAACTGATAGGAAAGCTGCCTATTTTCGGAATATGTCTCGG